>CAZRHT010000014.1:0-15197 GCA_964599895.1 uncultured Holophagae bacterium | reverse complement strand
CAGATATATGGCGTCGGTTATGAAACTATCAACGGTGCGCTTCACAATCAATGGCCTTTATGGTTTTTGGTCGCATTGATTTTCCTGAAGATTCTAGCCACATCTGTCACATTGGGCTCGGGCGGGTCCGGTGGTATTTTCGCGCCGTCCCTGTTCATCGGTGCCGCCACGGGAGGCGCGGTGGGAATGGTAACGCACCAGTTCTTTCCTATCGCCGCAACCTCCGGGACATATGCCCTTGTGGGGATGGGCGCCGTTGTCGCGGCCACTACCCAGGCCCCCATCACCGCCATTATCATCATTTTTGAACTCACACAGGATTACCATATCATTCCGCCTCTCATGTTCACGTGCATTATCAGCACCTTGATTGCAACCACGCTGAAAAAAGAATCCATTTACACCCAGAAACTGGAATTGAAGGGAATCCGGCTGACCGCAGGGAAGGAGGAAAGCATCCTAAAGGAACTCAGTGTGGAAACAAGTCTCAAAAAAGGAACGTATTTTTACGAGGACATGAACCTTCGGTCCATCATTGATATGGCGCTGGATACTACTCAGACCGTTTTCCCGGTCGTCACACGGGACGATAATATTCTGGTGGGAATCTTGACTCTCAATGATCTGAAAACAGTGTTCTATGAGCGTGAAACTCTTGCCGATCTGGTAATTGCTGAAGATGTTGCGTCAGATCCGGTATTTCTGACAAAGAATGCCAACCTCCAACGGGCCATGGAATTGAACGGCAACCATCTGATGGAAGAGATTCCAGTTGTTGAAGATGACGAAAGCATGAAGTACGCAGGTATGATATTCATCCAGGATGTCATTTCAGTTTACAATTCAGAAGTGAAGAAAAGGGAACTCGCTCTTGCTGTTGTAACCCGTAAGAAGTTCAAAGACATCACAAAGGGAATTTCTCTTGGAGAGGGATATCGGCTGGCAGAATTTGCGGTTCCCGGAGAATTCACCGGAAAATCTCTGAAGGAATTGTCATTTAGAAACAAGTATAAACTGGAACTCATTCTGGTAAAAAGGAGAGGTAGTGCGGACATTATCCCGGATCCGAACCAGCCCTTTCAGGAAAACGACCGGATGGTTGTGGTTGGAATCCATGAAAACATTCAACGATTCAAGGATGAGAATAGCCTATGAGTGAACTAAATTTTCCATCGTGGATTGAATTGGATATTCCGGCTCTTAAACGCAATTTCCAATTCTTCCGAAACCGGATTCAGCGCCAGACCGCTATTTATCCTGTGGTAAAAGCAAATGCCTACGGACACGGACTCGCGGAAATCGTCCACGCAATCGGTCCATTATCCGATGGGTTTTGTGTCCACGCTGCTGAGGAGGCTTCCCGTATCCCCGGCAACAAGCCGATACTCATTCTAGGCCATTTTCCAGAAGAAATGGGATTTCTGGCCAGGCTCATGCTGGATCGACGCCCCGTTTTCACCATTACATCCGAAATCCAGGCAGCGGCTCTGGATCGTGCGGCGAAAGCGGCCGGAACCCCCGCATCCGTTCACATCAAAGTGGAAACCGGTACCCAGCGCCTGGGTCTCCCGCCCAGCGATGCGTTGGAACTGGTGTCCAAATTGCGGACATTTGAGAATCTCAAGTTATCTGGATTCTCCACTCATTTTGCGAACATCGAAGACACAACAAATCACCAATTTGCAATGAAACAGCTCTCCATTTTTAATTCCTTCCGAAATTCACTGACACAAAGTGAACGATACCGTTTCCATTGTGCCTGTTCCGCTGCTGCGTTGCTTTTTCCGGAAACACACATGGATATGGTTCGGCTGGGGATTTCACTCTACGGCTACTATTCCAGCGGTGAAACCAGGCTTTCATCTATGCAGCAGGGCCTGCAGCCGGAAGATAAGCTCCGTCCGGTTCTCTCATGGAAAACACGACCTGTTCAAATCAAGGCAGTGGCAGAGGGGGACTTTGTCGGCTATGGGCTCACCTATCGTGCCCACCGCTCCATGAAAATTGCCGTCCTTCCGGTGGGATACAGCGACGGCTACGACCGTATGCTATCCAATTCCGGTTACGTATTGATTTGCGGCCAGCGAGCTCCCATCTGTGGACGAATCTGCATGAATATGATGATGGTAGATGTGACTCATATCAGCAATATCAGCTGCAGAGACATCGTTACGCTAATTGGCCATGATGGGGATGAACAGATTACGGCAGAAACGCTCGCATCAAAATCAGGGACGATTCACTATGAGGTTCTCGCAAGAATCAATCCGTCCATTCCCCGGGTTCCTGTGGATTAACCTGTGAAAACCGACCAGACCTCAGATCTTCCACGTGAAATGCGCGCTATCAAGCTCGTGCTGGAATATGACGGAACCGCGTATTCCGGATGGCAGATACAGCCCAATGCGCCAACTGTTCAGGAGGTTCTTCAACACGTTGTAGAAACAGTGATGGATCATTCCGCAACCGTCAATGGCTCCAGCCGGACAGATGCTGGTGTCCACGCCCGGTTTCAGGTAGCCTCGTTCAAAACTCCTTCCAGACGCCCGATTTCCGATATAATGAAGGGACTCAATGCCATGCTTCCCGATGATATCAGGATATGCCAGATGGACGAAGTACAGCCCAACTTTCATCCCCGTGCCCATGCCATTGCCAAAACGTATCGGTATTCCATGTTCACCGGCCGAAAATTGCCGGTATTTGAACGACTGTACTGCACACAAATCAGGGGACGGATTAATTTGGCAAGAATGGAGAAAGCGGCTGAGTATTTTATTGGCACGCATGATTTTTCGTCTTTCCGGGCGGCTCACTGCTCAGCCAGAACAACCGTACGCGAAATTACCGAATCTCGTTTTAATAAGTTGCAGAATGACCATTTAGAATATATAATTTCAGGGAATCGTTTTCTCCACAACATGGTCCGTATCATTGTCGGCACGCTGATCTGGATCGGTAAAGGGAAAATGACGATGGAAGAATTGCCCGCTCTATTCGAAAGAAAAGACCGGCGCTTTGCGGGACCGACTGCCCCGGCAAAGGGGCTTTTTCTTGAAAACATCCGTTTTAAGGAGGACAAAAAATGTTGAAAAAACTTATTGGACTATTCATTGCCGGGATTCTCGTCATGGGAACCGGGTGCAATCTCATGGAGAAACACCAGGTTGAGAAAATGCAGAAAATGGCGGCAAAAATTGACCAGCTGGACGGTCAACTGAGCCAGAAAGAAGCCGAATATCGTAAGATCCTTACCCAGTATGGCCTGAAAGGAGACAAACAACTCACCGACGAACAATGGCAGATGCTCTCCTTGACGCCGGAACAGCGCCAGCTTCTTCAGGACCGTCTGAACAAGGAACAAGATTCATCCTACAAGGCCGTTTTACAGGAAGTTCTTGACAAAGATCAGGAAATTAAAGATTTAAGAAAGGAAATTGACTCTCTTCGTGAGCAATTGCCGAAACCCGTAGTGGTGAAGCAGGGTGATAACCATTATGACCTTGCCATGCGTTATCTGGTGGACCAGAAAGGCCTCAATGCCAAGGAAGCCCAGAAATTGATCGAACGCGTCAATCTCCTGGACTATCTGGTTCCTGGATTCGAGGTATGGTTGTTCTATGATGGCGGAACCTTTGGGACCTTCGTGACGCAGGGAACGGCAGATCAGAGCCCCAATCAAATCAAAAGATACTACAAAACAAAGCTGATAAATGAAAGAAATACTGCACGTCAGGAAGCGAGCCAGCTCAAAGACGATGTAAATGAACTGGAAACACGGAAGGCTGAACTCACAACTCAACTGACAGAACTGGAACAGGCAAAAACTGAATTAACCAACCAGGTTCAGAATCTGGACTCCCGTAACAAGAAACTGTCAACTCAGAACACAGAAAAAGAGCGGCGGCTGAATTCTGTTTTCTATCACGTGGACAATTACAAGTCACTGGTTACAAAAAAGGTAGTGGGAAGGTTTCTTTTCGGTCGGCCTCAGTTGAAGAACTTTAACGCCGTCACGTTTGATAAGTCCCTTGACCTTCGCCAATCCGATTCCATCACCATTACTGCTGCGGATGCGGGAATCAAACAGATCCATTCCATCTATGTAATGCCCCGTAGTTTCGTGAAGGATAAAGACTACAAGATTGACCTTGCTCCGGACAAGTCTACAGCGGTTGTCTATATTGTAAACCCCGGGAAATTTCAGATGAGTAAGGTATTGTTTGCTATTCGTTGATCAATGGATGCCAGTTAAATGACGAAAAGGCGAATTGCAGTTCTGGCCCCGCAAAATACACGGATGCGGGACATCAGCTCTCAGTTGGACCAAGCCGGATACAACTGTGACTCGCTACAGGAGCTACCGGAACCCTCAGATGTGCCGGGGAAAAATTCCCCGGCGCTCTTTCTCATCGACGCGGCCGCTTTGGTCCACGAAGAAACCAGTTTTGATACGTCTACGCCCGTGATTCTTCTCACCGGAGGAGAATCCCGAGAACTCAGAACGAATGGAATTCTCCAGACCCTGACAAAACCTGTTGAAACAGAAAAGCTCATTCCGCTTATTGCTCACATCCTCAGAAAGAGGCGGGTATTGATCACTGATGACACGCCATCTTTTCGCGAAATGGTTGCGGCAGAGTTTGATCTCAACCAGTATGAACTCATTTTTGCAGAAAACGGAATGGAGGGATATCAGTCTGCACGGAAACATCATCCGGACCTCATTACCATGGACATTGAAATGCCTGTAATGGATGGTTACAAAGCCTGCCAAATGCTACGCCACGACCCTGCGACAGAAGATATTCCTATCATTTTCGTAACCACGCTGGGAAATGAAGAGGATATTGAAAAAGGGTTCCACGCCGGTGCGATCGAATATTTTGTAAAACCATTCCAGCCTGGAACACTGGCCGCCTTTGTCCATGACCTTTTCGTAAAAATGGAGTCCCGGGGAACCGTACCGGTGGCGGTACTGGATCATCGAAAGACGTCTCTGAAAATCACGCAGTTCATTTTTCAAAAACACGGTTTTCAGACATCGGCATTCCCATGTCTGAACGACCTGAAAAAAGAATTGAGACAAGGATATGATCCGGAGCTCTTGCTCTTCAATATTGACCTTGCCGATTCTTCATATGAGGCCGCGTTGAAAGAGCTTCAACTCTTGCGCCCGCATTTGCCCATTCTTGCCGTCACGGATGAAAACCGTAAGTCGAAAATCATTCGTGCCCTGAAAGCCGGCGCCGTGGACTATGTACTGACCCCATATGTGGAAGAAGAGCTTGTCTCACGGAGTGAAACCCATATCCGTCTGCATCGGGCCATCCGACAGCTTTCCAGTATGAACGCGCGCCTGCGTGAACTATCCGTCACGGACGCGCTGACCGGTCTCTTTAATCGAGCTTACCTGAACCGGATGCTGAAGGCAGAAATCAAAAAACTCAGCCGACGGGAAGAATGGCTATCCTGTATCATGATTGACATTGATCATTTCAAGCGAATAAATGACACATACGGCCACATCACTGGTGATGTTATCCTCACAGAACTGTCAAACATCATGAAAGACCAGACCCGTGATTCCGACATTGTCACCCGGTACGGCGGAGAAGAGTTTATGCTGCTACTACCCCAAACTGACCCCGAGGGCGCCGTTGTCCTAGCGGAAAAGATTCGGACAGTGGTCGAAAAAAACCAGTTTCACACTGGTGAACTGACCTTATCCATCACAATCAGTTGCGGGGTTTATGGCATCCGAGATTTTCTGGAGGGTCGGAATCTGATACAATATGCAGACGAAGCCCTTTACCGCGCAAAGGAAACCGGAAGGAATAGGACCGTCAGTCATGAAATTACCTGATAAACAATTGATAATCATCAACGCCACATTGCTTGCGGGTATCTGTCTCCTCACGGGCATCGCAATTCTTACACCTCGATTCGACATGGTTGTCACGATCGGCCTCGTTGCTGGACCTGTATTTCTCCTAATCTCAGCGTCCATCAGTACCTGGTTCCTTCTCCGGGAAACCCGATTACGAACTCTCGACATGGAGAAAATCCGCGATGCGGTCGGAGGAAAGTTTCCAGAAAGCAACGCCGCACAGTCCAGTGAATTGATTGAATTGCTTACCCTCCTCAGGGAAGAAAAGTCTCATTTTCGTCAAATTCTAACAGACCATGGAGAGACCTCCAACCTTGTCAGTATGAATCTGGAACACGTTGTCCGACTCATAGACCGGATGGAACAATTCATAGGAGATATTGACAAACTTGCCAGTCGAATTTACCATCTTTATCAGAAACTTGAAAGCTCTCTCCATCAGACAGACAACCAGGAAGACCTTTCAGAAACGATTCTAAAGATTCGATTTGAGTTGGACCGTTTCAGTGAAGCTCCTTCCACCATGCTGAATGTGCTGAAAAAAGTTTATTCAAACGGCAAACAGAACCGGGAAGCACTCATGGCGGCACAAGAAGGTTTTCTTGGAACACAATCCGTGATGGCTGAAGGAGAAATCAACATTGTTTCCAAACAACAGGAAACCGTTCAACAGATCAACACTGCTGTTCAGAACCTTGAACAAGCGCTCCAGAAAGGAGAATCCGCATTTCAGGAAGGTGAAGAAACGCTGCGGGAAATAACAACTCGCTTCCTGGACTTTTCTACGGAAATGACAGAACTTCAGACCCTCGCCAGTGATCTTCCGGAACATATTCACAGTCTTTCCTCACTGATTACAGAACTGAAGGATGTTCACGAAAAGAGTAAAATCCTCGCCTTGAATGCCGCCATTTACGCTGGGGAAGCTGGAGAAGAGGGAAAGGGGTTCAGCACAATCGCCAGGGAAATGAAAGCGATCACGGAGTCAGCAGAAACCCTTCAGCACGAACTACAGCAGAGATTAGTCCAACTGGAAAAGACAACTCTCCACACCCTCGGGGATCTTGACCAGTTAATCCTGACGGAGACTTTAATTGAAAAATTTTCTCAGGATGGACAGAAGAGCTTCTCTTCTCACGTATCAACTCAAGACGCATCCCGAAAGAATGTGGACGTTCTTTCCAACGCTCTTCATCGCCTGGGAGAGTTCCTTGACGTGCAGGAGAAGTCCGCCCTGGAAAGACAGGCGGTCCTGACCCGGACAATGTCTGCTGCACGAAAGTCTCAGAAGGAAACCGAAGATGAAAGAGCATTGAAGTTTCAGATTGACAACATGGTCATCGAATCGTCCCGATTTTCAGAAAGGATTGAAAAAGAGCTGCCAAATCTGCTCGATGCGGTTGGCGGTATTCTCGACGAAGTCTCTGCTTTCCAGGATCAGTTTCTCCAGACCAGAAATGCGTTGGCCGATTTTGCCGACCCCCAAATCACTCAAACATTGAAAGACCTGAAGCAGGCCATTGGCGGAAACGAGATCCAGCTTCTCCGTGCATCCACCAATCTGCTTCATAAAATGAAAACCAATATTCCGTCAAATTAATTTATCAAGGAGAAAAACATGTACAACAAGGTCACACTTATCGGTAGAGCCGGCATTGATCCCGAAGTGCGCTATACCCAGAACCAGAGCAAAGTCGTAAAATTCCGCATGGCCACCAGCCGATACTGGAACGATAACTCCGGAGTCCGTCAGGAAAAAACGGAATGGCACAACATCGTGTGTTGGGGATATCTGGCTGACCGTGCCGAAAAGATGGTCACAAAAGGATCTTTGATCATGGTGGAGGGCGCGATTGAATACTCAAACTGGCAGGACAGTGATGGCACCAAGCATTATCGGACAGACATCCGCGCACTGACGATCCTGATGCTATCCTCCAAACGTTCCGGAAATGGCTCCTCCGGTCCGCAGCCAGATGCCAATGACTCCTCCTCTGAATCGATGCCTGCATCCAGACATGACCCCACGTCAGCAGACTTTGTGGACGACATTGAGGTTCCCAAGAGCGACCTTGATGACGATATTCCCTTCTGATTTGAGTAGGAGTTTGAAGTAGGAGTAGGAGTAAGAAACAGAATGACAGCAAAATTGGCCATTCTCTGTCTTTTGTCACTCATCACTCATCACCCATCACCCATCACCTGTTATTAAAACTTCCGGGGAGTTTTCTGCGTCAATAGAAACGGGAGGAAAGAAACTTGGAATTTGAAGCCATTGCCCGTCAATATTCCGGAATGCTGTATCGCCACATTCATCGAATGGTGGGAAACCGGGAAGACGCACAGGACATTCTACAGGACGTGTTGCTCCTGATTTTTAAAAAACTCCACACTTTCCGGGGAGATGCCAGCATGAAAACCTGGGTCTTTCGCATCGCCTCCAACCGGGCCATTGACTTTATCCGACAGTCTCGCCGCCGGCCCACAGAAGCATTGGATGAAAAGTTGGCCACGAAAGAATCCCCGCTGGCATTCACACAACGCCAGGCCGAAATTGATGCGCTGGGTCAAGCACTGGATCAATTGCCCACCGAGCAACGGCAAGTTGTGATATTGAAAGAGATCGATGGACTTACCTTTCGTGAGATTTCCGAAATAACCCAGATTCCCGAAAACACG
This sequence comes from uncultured Holophagae bacterium, assembly GCA_964599895.1. Lineage (GTDB taxonomy): Bacteria > Acidobacteriota > Holophagae > Thermotomaculales > Thermotomaculaceae > UM-FILTER-49-7. The sequence goes on along the minus strand of CAZRHT010000014.1, from coordinate 6,628 downwards.
GCCAAAACCAGAATGTACACCTCATTAAGGAAATTACGGGACATCCTCGCCGATAATCCGGACCCGGAAACGCCCGATAAACAGGAGATGCAAAAATGAAATGTCTGGACTCTGTTGAAATGATGGAACTTCTTTACGGTGAAGCCAGCCCCGCCACGCTTCAAAACTGGCGAGATCATCTGGTGGAGTGCCCGGACTGTCGAAAAACCTACTGGCAACTGAATGACACAAGGGATTGGTTGCACAAGAATGACGCGACAGACCGTCCTGTAGTGCTGTTGATGGCTCCTCCCTCTGTCAAAAGGGCATCTTTTGCACTGAGGGCGGCAGCTGCCGCCATTTTTGCACTGTTTCTCAGTGTTGCCGGATTGTATGTCACACATGCTCAGAAACAAACCGCGACATTACTTGCCAGACAACAGCAGGTGGAAAAGAAACTTCAGAATGCAGCCCTCCAGGTTCAAGATACCAACAGAAATCAATACATGATGTTGATTGCATTGAAGGATTACCTGGATCAAAACTATCAAACAAGGAAGGTGTCCTATGAACAATTCCGTTAAAAACTCATTATTATTTCTTTTACTGGCAGCACTTTTTTCTTCATCCGCTCTTGCAGCAGACTTCTCTAAAGTTTCCGGGTCTGTTGAAGCCGATCTCCGGCAAAATCTCCAACTTCCCGCTGGACCCGCCACCCAGTTTGTCCCTTTTCACATTCCAGGCCAAGGGCTTTTCATCGTTGTCACCACAGACTTCAGCATGCGGCCCACCGTGCAAACCCCCTTCGGTGCATCCACGAAGCGTGGTACCGCTCCGAATCCTATTGACATTCGAAAGGCACTGAAAAGCGCAGTCCTCAATTGCCGGAAACTCCCGTTACCCAGCGGGGAAAGGGAATCTCTGTTCATCATCCTGGTCAATCGTGCATTTTTCTCCCGTCCTAATAGTAGTCAAGCTCAATCCATTACGTATAAAGCATACATCCCTGTTGCCGAATTGAAGTCCGCCAAAGATCCTGGCAGTAAAATTCATATGGAGTAAATACAGAGGAAGTATTCTATTCTCTTCTGGCGCATCTGTTCAGTGTTCTTGAAAATGGGACAATGACAGAGGCATTTTGCACTTGGTCGCTTCAATGCTCAAACTAAATCCATCGGGGAAGAAACATCTTTTTTACTTTTTAAGAGTCAGAACAGAAACACCGAAAACGGGAATCTTCTTAAAGTGCTTTGCTCAGGCCGGAAACCGCAAAAACGGCGATTGAGGCAAGAATTGTGGCCATAACCAGTACCACACCACTGTAATAAAAACCACGCTCCAACCGTATGAGCAAGTGTTCCATTCTTTCACCAGCTGTTGCCCTTACTTTATCCAGTGCACTATCCAATTTCCCGGTCTCCTCCCCCGCCTGCACCAGTTTCTCATCGTTTAAGGGCATTGATAACATCTTATGAAAGTACTGAGACTTCATGCGTATTCTGGAGCCGGCATCTTTCAGTTCCCGTTTCGTATCTTCGAAAGAAAGTCCAGAAGCCACACAAAATGCCACACCGGAGACATCTATCCACCGGCGAAGACCCGGTGCCAACACCTGCAATATTACAAGTCCTATCCCCAGTATCATGACCGCAATTACATACCAGATCTTCATGCCCAGAATCAGTTCCATATTCACGCTTTTGAAGAGAAAATAAGACCCGACAATCCCCACCAGAAGCACAATCAGGGATTTCAGAAAGGCACTCCACAGTTTAGATTCATAATGATGACGGACATCGTAAAGTTCCACCAGCGCTTCCAGTGCGTTTTCCAACCTTCCCGTGGCTTCTCCGATTCCGAGATAGAGACGATCGGCTGGAGGGAAACCTCTTTTCTTTACAGCTTCAGTCAGAGAAGCGCCAGATTCGATCAAACTGGCGAGGGGTCTGAATGCGCCTCCTGCAGATCGAAATCCAGCTACAAGGGACTCACCCGCCTCCAGCTTGAACTTCAACTGGCGATACAAATCAGCCTTCATCGGTTACCCCCTGCACTAACAAAAAAAGGGGAGAGGCAATGCCCCTCCCCCGATTGGTTAATAAATTGCTTAGAACCGGTAAGATACACCAAGCTGAATTGCCCGCGGTTCCTGCCGTGCAAACGGGGTTCCGAAGTCAACCGTATCTTCTTCCACGTAGGAGATGGGCTGCTGACTGTTCAGCAGGTTGAAGATATCCAGACGAAGCTGGACAGTGTGGTCATACCATACCTTGAAATCCTTGGTCACGGTGACGTCTACCCACAGAAGTGAGCTGGTCTTCCGGGATCCACGGCCTTCCGGGAAGGTGAAATATGCGCCGTAAAGCGGCTGATAACCCTTCTTTGCCCAGAAGTAACCAGAATTCCACTGAATTGCCGTTGTGATGTTGAAATCCATGGGCAGATGGAAGTTGCCGATAAAGTTGATAGCATTGTCTGTAGAGTCAGACAGTTTGCCGTACCAGCCTTCGTCACCGACCTGATCATTACCCAGACCAGCGGTCTGTGCTACGATCCATTCAGTGTAATCATCATAGCCATGGTAGGGGCCGTAACCGCTGAGTGCGCCGTTGTCCCAGATTACGTGGTCAGCGAAAACGCCGATGTAAGCACCGGAACCGCCGGGGTTGTTCAGAGTTTCGTTCTCAAAGTTGTTCGGGTTGGTTCCCCTTGAATCTGTCCAGGTATAGCTGAAGAAATAGTCCATAAATGTCCCGAACTTACCCTTGAAAATCAGGTCGAGGGATTCAAAGTCTCTCCGCTTCACTTTGACATTGCCCAGCTGCCAGTAGTCCCAACCGTCATCGCCAATGTACGCATAGTCATCCAGCAGGCCGCTGGCATATGCCTTGGTATACCGAACCGTCATTGCGTGATTGGGATTGATGCGCCAATCGTATTCAGCAATCCAGCGCTTCTGAGAGTTCGGCTTCATGCCCGCTTGATAATCAATCGGGTTGTTGTCCGGGCTCTGTTCCCAGTTGAGTTCCCAGTTTGCGGGGTTGTGCAGTGCAGCTTCAGTAACATTATCGGTTTGTGAACCAATCCATGTGTACTGACGATAGGCGTTTCCGCCCTGCTTGTTGAAGAATTCAGCAATACGGGTGGTGGTGGCATCCATGAATTCACCATAGGCAGCCTTGAAGATATGCTTCTGGTCACCATTGAGGTCATAAATCACAGAGATTCTCGGAGCTGAATAATCGCTGAATCCCCATTTCCAGATGGATTCGCCCAGATCGTTAAAAATCTCCATGTTGTCAAAACGCCAGCCCAGCATGAACACCCACTTACCCATGGTGATCCGATCCTGCAGGTAGAAACCGGTGCTGTGGACCGTATTGGGGTTAATGGAATCACGTCTTTCAGTCAGATATCTCGGGATAATGATGGGGTTGCCATCTGCACCCATGATGATCTTGCCGGTATCGGGGTCGGTTCTGTACTTCAGATTGAAATCACAACCATCGTTAAAGGTGTCAGCACCCAGAGGCTTCACCAGTTCGTTGGCACCAGTCTGGCCCAGGAGCCAGTTGGTACCGAAGTTCTGGTAGGTCATGCCCAGTGAATACTCATGGCTTCCCAGAGAAGTTGTGTCGAAGTAGCCGGTCCATTTGAAAGAATAGTCATCCCGATCCTGGACCTGCACATCATAACGGCTGCGGTTCGCATAGGACCATGAGACGGTGGTGATGTAGCGGGATGCAACACCGTGATCCACCAGACCACCTGAATTCAAATTCTCATGCTGCGTGCCGTAGCGGGCTTCCAGAACACCCAAGTCACCAACAATCCAGTTGAAGTTCAATTTGTAACGGTATGAGTTGTCAGTAACCAGGCGATACAAGTCCGGATTTCCGGTCATAGCTGATGTATCAACGGAGATATTCAGGCCTGAGAAGGCCACGTTCATGTTCTCCGTGATATTGTACGTAAATTTGTAGAAATACTTGTTCGTCGTGGTCGTGGATACGCCATCCGGAAAATTGAAGATCGTATAGTCACTGCCGTAGGGACTGCCATCAAGGTTCACCATGTTCTCTGCATGAATGATCCGGGGATCAGCGGCAGAAGACTCATTGGTGGACTTGTTGAAGTTGTAGGATACAAAGAACCACAACTTATCCTTGATAATGTAACCGCCAACGTTGTACCACTGCTTGTTCCGGGTAAAACCCGTAACGGAGCTGTCGTTCTGTACATGCTGGCGAGAAGACTGCAAGCCGGAATTACGATACTGGAAACCGGCTTCGCCGTGGAATTCGTTACCACCGGACTTGGTGACTGCGTTGATGGCACCACCCATGGTCTTACCGAATTCAGGTGAAAACGGATCGGTTATGATCTGCAGAGAGTCAATGGAGTCAAAGTTCTGGGCTACATTGTTGCCAAAGCCCATGGAAGAACGGACAGACGTACCATCAACCATGTACTGGTTTCCTTCCTGACCACTACCGGCAATGCTGGGCGATCCGCCCTCGTCGCCGTTCACAGAGTCCATGCGGACACCGGTAACGCCGGGAACGAACTTTGCCATATCTTCTACTGAACGGGCAAGTGTCGGAATGCTGCTGAGGGTGAGGGAAGACATCTGCATGGATGAATCGGTTGTGGAAGTATCCACCAGCGGTGCTTCAGCAGTAACCACGATGGATTCGCTGACTTTCGCCGCTTTCAAAGTGATTTCCACCTTTGTCTTTTCACCGACATTAACGCCGATACCCTTTTTTGTGTAGGTTTGGAACCCCGGGATGGAATACGTTGCCGTATAAGCACCCAGCGGCAGCAACGGGAAACGATAAAAACCTTTCGCATTCGTGACAGTTGTACGGGTTCCCTGCAGCTTATCACTGCTGACAACTACCGTTACGCCCGGCAGAGCCGTGCCGGATTCGTCAAATACTGTACCGTTGATTTCACCTTTTGTGGTCTGGGCAAACATGCTCACGGTGAGCAGCAACCCACAAGCGACCAGAAACAATCTCTTCATATTTTAGCCTCCTTAATACCCCTAAATCCTCAAAACATCAAAATACATAACCTGTAATCAAAAACTGATTCGTTCTCTCCTTTTTCCACCTCCCTTTAAATTTAATAATTAACAAAGTTTCTGCGCTAAAGTGGAAACTTTTCTGAAAACGTAGTTACAAGAACTTTATACACGTTTTTCATGGGCATTGTCAAGATGTTTTTTTAATTTCAACCTTTTTTCTCACAACTTTCAATAATGCGAATCCTTACCGGCAAAAGCAAGATAACTATTGCCTGCTCCGTCACTTCTTGCCTTTCTTTGCCTTGATTTCTGCCTCTTCCTTCATGCCCTTCCGGAGTTTCTCAACCGTTTCCTGTACCTGCTTTGTCAGCTTGTTGGATGGAAACTCTTTCAGGAAGGTCTGGCAACTCTCAATCGCCTCCGGATATTGTTTCAATTCCAAATGACAATTGATAATCAGAGGAAGCACATTCTCCCTCATCTCAGGATTCTTTGCTGCCTTGTTCAAAAGAGGCAATGCTTTGTCATACTTCTTGTGGTCATGGAAATAGCCGCCGAGGCGATAGTCGATCTCCGGATTATCCACTCCAGTATCCACCGCTTTCTGAAAAAGGGGATAAGCTTTTGCGCTCTGGTGGGACATCAAATATATCTTCCCAAGGTTCAGGTAGGCATAAGTGTAATCCGGACGCAATTGCAGAAGCTGATTGTATAGTGCACTGGCCTTCTCCATCTGTCCTTTCTGGGCGTAAGCCACTGCCAGAACATCCACTCGCCCCACGTCATTGATTGTGGCATCCGGGCCCAACGCCTTAAGCTTCATCAACGCATACTTAACCCGTCCATCCAAGTTATTCTTCTTTGTTTCAACACTGTACAGGTAGTCAAGGGACTCAATCGCATTTTTCCCGCCCTGTTCATATGCCTTATTCAGACTGGCTTCTGCCTCATCCAGTTTTTCCTGGGTATAGTATATCTTCCCGAGTTCGAAATTGGCCTCATAGAAACTCGCGTCCCGTTTCAGGGCTTTAAGCAGCCATTTTTCCGCCTTTTCCAGCTTACCCTTTTTCATACTTTCGAGCGCCTTATTGTACTCTTTCACGGCTTTCTTGTCCGTGCTCATTGCATTTCCGCTCAGTGACAATGTGACCATAACAATGATCACCGCCAGTTTCCGAATTAAAGACATTTAATGTTTCCTCCTGATCAAAGAATCGGCACGAATTATACCATACCCACATGGAACTGAATCCACTGATTTCATCACTTTTATTTCGCAGGTTCATATTTTTTGAGGTTATTGAATGGTGGAATGAATTCGCGGTCAATAAATATTTATCTAATTTTCGTGGTGTGCAATATTCTGGCGGCTACCGCTTCGGGATTTTCCATAACCACAGCATGGCCTGCTCCCGAAATAACCTGGAATTCACTACGGGGGATAGCCTCCGCGAGTGCTCTTGCCCTATCAAGTGGAATGAATCCGTCCTTTTCTGCGGCTGCAATCAGGGACGGGCATTGAATTTTACGGAGTTCGCTTGTCAGGTCAATTCCTTCTGTTGAAGCCATCAGACGATCCAGATCATGAAACCAATTGGGAGAAATGTGCTGCATCTG
>CAZRHT010000013.1:22193-50643 GCA_964599895.1 uncultured Holophagae bacterium | reverse complement strand
GTACCGGGAAAAGAGCCTTGCCTGGGGTGGTCCAGGCAAAGCTCTTATATTCTTATCCGGACACTGACACATTTGATGGCAAGCGGAAGGGGCGTAAGCCGTCAGATGGTCATGCACCGTTCTTCCGCGCACTTTCACTTGCACTCGGCGTTCGCCACTTTGCGGCAAAGCCGCCTTCAGCTTCTGAAGTGAATCGACTCCCGATTGAACATCCAGACGGTTAAGGCAATGATGACGGCCGCGGCACCTGTGGTCGTCAGCATGGTGGACAGGAAATGCCCGAACTGGAACTTGAACGTCAGCAGTTCCTGCATGCTGAATGATGTATTGACGACCGGTATCCAGAAGTAGTACTCCGGAATTTTCAACGGTGCGGTCATGGAAATAATCCCGATCAGGATAAAGAGAAAGAGAAAGGGAGTAAACAAGGTCTGCCCCTCTTTCATGCTCTTGGCATAGGAACCGATAGCAATGATCAACGCGGCGGCGATCAGCGCAATCGGCAGAATCAACAGCAGGAGCAATAAAAACGTCTGAGGCATGATGCTGAAGGCGAATCCGCTGCCCGAAGCGGCTGCTTCTCCGGCTTTTTTCACCATTCCCGGCTGAATGGTGGCAGCCTGAAGGCCGATGGCGACCACAAAGCCGATTATATTCAGAACGCCGTAGAGGAATTCAATTGCCACAACATAAAGGAGTTTTCCAAGTACAATCTGGGAGCGGGACGCCTGGCTTACCAGCAGTGTAGCGATGGTCCCTTTCTCTTTTTCTCCAGTTGAGGCTTCCAGTCCAAACCCCATGGCGCCAGAAAAGAGCATGATAATGATCATATACGGGAGAATTCGTCCCAGGAACATGCCACTGACTTTTGCTTTGGATGCTACATCTTTCCGCTCAATTTTGAATGGATGAATTGCACTTTCTTCCAGTCCGGCAGCTTTCAGCTCGGCAGTCACAACAGCATCCCGATAACTTTCAGCAGTTGTCTTCAGTCTTGCCGCTACGGTCCTGGACGTGCGTTCACTGGACAGGTAATGGATTTCAAGATTATCCGCCATTGTAACAACCGCCTGGATTTTGTTGTCCTGGAGCAGTGTTTCGGGATCACCGGAAACAGTGTTCAAAACCTGAATGTGAGCGTTTTCGGGGAAATACTGCTGAAATTCGGCCGGAACCGAAGGTGCGATATAAACCTTGAAGGTTGTTGTTTTCAATTCGTTGCGGTTTTTGGAGGAAAAATGGCCGATTACGTTAAACATCAGGGGATAAAACACAATGGGTACCACGAAAATCATGAAGAGGGTCCGTCTATCCCTGAGGAAAACTTTGAATTCTTTCTGAAAAATCGTCAGGATGTTATTCACGCTTCCCTCCTTTCCGGCACCAGTTTGAAAAAGACATCTTCCAGTTCAGCGGCGTCATATTGTTTCAGGAGTTCCGGCAATGTGCCTTCCGCTACAATGCTCCCTTTATCAATGATAACGAAGCGGTCACATATCTTTTCTACAACGCTGAGGATGTGTGTGGAAATGATGACTGTTTTTCCCTCGTTTCGCATTTCTTTCAGGAAGTCGGTGACCGTTTTCGCGGTCAGTACGTCCAGTCCGTTGGTGGGTTCATCAAACACAATTACGGATGGGTTATGAATCAGTGCCCGGGCAATGGACACTTTCTGTTTCATTCCAGTTGAAAAGCCGGAAATCAGACGCTTTCTGTCATCTTTCAAGTCCAGTTTGTCAAACAGATAATCCGCGCGCTTCTCAATGTCTGCTACTTCCATCCCGGCCAGTTTGCCGAAGAATTTAAGAGTGTCATCCGGTGTCAGCCGGTCATAGAGACCGGTTTCAGTGGATAAAAAGCCTATTTCCCATCGAATTGCAGCTTTTTCTTTCAGAATATCATGTCCCTCCACAATAGCGGTCCCGCCTGAAGGGGACAACATGGTGGAAAGAATTCGAAGTGTTGTGGTCTTGCCAGCACCGTTGGGGCCAAGGAGGCCGAAAACTTCACCGTCCCGGGCAGTAAAGGAAATCCCTTTCAGAGCTTCCACTGTTTTGCCCCGGGATTTGAATCGTTTCTCAAGATTTTTTGCCTCTATCAAGCACGCCTCCTCTTTGAAAATAATAGGTGAATTGTAACCGAAAAACTCTGTATACATCAACTGATACGTTTGCATGAAATGTTTTATTCTATTCTGCAGAGAAAAAGGCCGGTCCTCCGCGCGACAAAACATGAGGACACATTCTTGTGGCCAATTGTGATTCATGGGAAGGTGGATTCAGAGCCTGCAAATGCAATGCCCTTGTTTAACTGTTTGAATTTAAAAAAAACTGAATGTCGACTAAAAAAGTAAAGAAAATTGGATTACATTTCCCGTTACATTGTGTATAGTTATAGTTGAAATGAAAGTCCAGGAGGTATGGATTGACAACAACAAAATCAAAAGACAACTCAGACATTTCAATTGTAGTTTGTGGGGCCGCGGGACAGGGTATTCAGACTGTGGAGAAGGTCCTGGTCTCATTATTGAAGGAAACAGGTCGTCATGTTTATGCGACCAAAGAGTACATGTCCCGGGTCAGGGGTGGAACGTCGAGCACTTCCATTCGAGCGTCCGTTAACCCGGTACGCGGTTTCGTAGAGCGGATTGATGTCTTGATTCCGTTCACGGAAGAGTCAATGCTGGCGTTGAAGAAGCGCATCAGTTCCGACACGATTGTTTTGTTTGATCCGAATCTGGCGAAAGATGACCCGGATGTGGATGCCCGCCTGGCAAAAGTGCCGATATTTGAGACGGCAAAAAAGGCCGGAAACCGACTCTACGCCAACAGTGTAGCGGTGGGTGTGGTCGCCGGTATGTTCGGGTTGAGCCGGGAAAGTGCTCAACGAGAGGTTGATGGTCTGTTTGGAAAAATGAAGAGTGAGATCCGGAAGGAAAATGTGAAAGCGGTTATGGCCGGATTTGATCTGGCTGAGGATCTGCAGGATCATCCCCAATTGTCAACTGAACCGGCCCAAAGCACCAGTGGGCGCCTTCTTCTGAACGGTTCCCAGGCTGTAGGCCTCGGTGCCATTTCAGCAGGGTGCAACATGGTTACGGCATATCCCATGTCGCCGGGAACGGGATTATTAACGTTTATGGCTTCAAAGGCGGAACAATTCGGAATCGCGGTTACCCAGGTTGAGGATGAAATTTCAGCGGTAAACATGTCAATCGGTGGATGGTTCGGTGGCGGACGTTCAATCGTTACAACGTCCGGGGGAGGCTTCGCCTTGATGGGTGAAGGCATTTCACTGGCGGGAATGACGGAGACACCCCTGGTTGTGCACATAGCACAGCGGCCGGGGCCGGCAACAGGCCTGGCCACCCGGACAGAGCAGGGAGACCTGGATTTGGCCCTTCACGCCGGACATGGAGAATTTCCCCGAATTGTGCTGGCACCCGGTACGCTTGAAGAGGCGGTTATGCTGGGCAACAGGGCGTTTGAAATGGCTGACCGCTTTCAGGTGCCGGTCATTATTTTAACGGACCAGTATTTTGTGGACACATACTATGATATTGAACGGGTGAATGTGAAACCAGGTGATCCGAAGGCATTCATTGTGCCTGCCGAAGAGGGGTACCACCGTTATCAATTGACACCGGACGGAATTTCCCCAAGGGCGGTCCCTGGACACGGTGATGGTATTGTGGTGGTAAGCGGAAACGAACATACGGAAGATGGCCACATTACCGAAGACGCTGAAACCCGTATTCAGATGAATGACAAGCGACTGAAGAAGCTGGACAGCATTCGCTCTATGGCTGTTTCACCCACAGTCACGGGGAAAGGCGACGAGGATATGATCATCCTCTGCTGGGGCTCTACATTCCCGATGCTGGAAGAGGCTGTCGCAACTCTCGGATTGAATGCAGATATCATGCATTTTTCACAGGTATATCCTGTTGCTGAGTCAGCCATTCGGCGACTGAGCCAGGCAAAAAGGCTGATCATGGTTGAACAGAATGCCACGGGCCAGTTTTCCCGTCTGTTGCGGGCACATTATGGCGTAATCATTCATGAAAATATCCTGAAGTATGATGGACGTCCTTTTTCGGTTGAGTACCTGAAAATGAAACTTGAATCACTGACAACTGGAGGCATGAAATGAGCAGACATCAATTTGAAAAAGAAACAAAAGACATTCAGTGGTGCCCCGGATGTGGTAATTTCGGAATTCTCCGAATCGTAAAGGAAGTTCTATCGGAAATGGAACTGGATCCCACGCAAACTGCCATCGTGTCCGGAATCGGGCAGGCGGCAAAGCTGCCCCATTATCTGAACATCAACACTTTTCACTCCCTGCACGGCCGAGCGTTGCCGATTGCGACGGGACTGAGAATGGCAAATCCGGGACTGACCGTGATTGCCGAGGGCGGGGACGGGGACATGTATGGAGAGGGCGGTAATCATTTCATCCATGCCATCCGGCGAAATCCAAACCTTACAAACATTGTTCACAACAATATGGTTTACGGGCTGACAAAAGGGCAGGCGTCCCCTACCAGCAGAAAAGGATTCAAGACACCTGTCCAGACAACCGGTGTGGCGGATACTCCATTCAATCCGCTGGCCGTAGCCATTTCACTGGGGGCCGGTTTTGTGGCAAGGGGTTTTTCCGGGCACGTGGACGAAACGAAGGCGATTATCAAGAAGGCCATACAGCACAAGGGGTATGCTCTGGTTGATATCTTCCAGCCCTGCGTGGTTTTCAATAAGGTAAACAGCTATAAGTGGTTTCAGGACCACGTAAGCTATCTTCCCGAGGATTTCGATCCGACAGACCGGGCACAGGCACTGTCTTATGCGTTGAAAGAAGATGATTTCTCGCTCGGTGTGTTTTACGAGGAGAAGGATGGTGTGCCGTTCGAGGACACTCTCGCGTCTAATCAAGATGGACGCACACCATTGTTGGATAGGAAAGTAAACGAAAAGGAACTGAACAGCCTGATCGATTCATTCGCGTAAATTGCGGGACATAGCGAAAAGAGAAGTCTGATTCTATTAAACTGGTTCAGGTTTCAAGCCCGCTTTCGAGCTGGTAAGTGGCAGAACAAAGTGCAACCAGGCAGAGATTTCCCATGCAAATGAAAACTCTCCTCCCCCGGATCCGGGGGAGGAGAGTTTTTTAGTCCATGATCGGTTTTATATACTTGACGACACCTGTTTTCAGCGCGGCTTCTTCCACGGCCTTTGCCACGGCTTCGTGGAGGTTTGTGTCCAGTATGTTGGGTACAAGATCCCCGTCCATAGTGAAACTGGCAATGGTAGTAGCCGCGGCAATCTTCATCGCGTTGTTGACCCGGGTCGCGCGGGCCATCAGTGCGCCCTTAAACAGACCGGGGAAGGCCACAGCGTTATTGACGGAGCTTCCATCCGCGGCATAGGCGGCCCCGGCCGTCAGGGCGTCTTCAGGGTCGATTTCGGGGTTGGGATTGGACAAGGCAAGTATGACCTGCTTGGGCTGGACCATCTCCGGTTTGATCAAACCCGGGACACCAGTTGTAGCAATGACAATCCTGGACTCTTTCATGACGCCATCCAGATCAGTCGGTATGCCGCCCAGCGCCGCAAACCGTTCTTTTGCCTCCGGATTGATGTCAGTTCCGTACACCTGCTCAATGCCATAGGCTTTCAGCAGCTTTGAGATGCCGATCCCGGCAGCGCCAAGTCCGACAATTCCGATGGTGGCCCGTTTCAGATTCAGGTAAGTGTACTGGGCAATTTTCAAAAGAGCAGACAGGACCACAACTGCGGTTCCGTGCTGGTCATCATGAACCACCGGGATGTCCAGTTCCGCGTCCAGCCGGTCTTCGATTTCAAAGCATTCCGGTGCCTTGATGTCTTCCAGTTTAATGGCACCATAGGTCGGGGCAATAGCTCTGACTGCCTGAATGATCACTTCCGGGTCTTTGTTTTCAATGAGAATGGGATAACCGTTGACACCGGACAGTATTTTGAAGAGCAGGGATTTCCCTTCCATAACGGGCATACCGGCTACTGCACCGATATCTCCCAGCCCCAGGATGGCGGTGCCGTTGGTTACGATGGCAACGCTGTTCTGAATGCCGGTGAACTGGTATTTGAGGTCCGGATCGGCCTCAATTTTTTTGCAGACTGAAGCAACTCCCGGTGTATACACAATGCTGAGGTCGTCAATTGTCTCCACTTCGACCCGGGGTCGAATCTCAATTTTCCCACCGAGATGGACTTCATTGACAACGTCTTTAACTTCAATCAGGTCCACCCCCTCCATTTTCCGGATTTCGTCACAGATATGGTCAAAGGTTTCCTCTTCTGATACATACAGGTCAATGTCCCTGGTTTTAGTTCGTTTTCCCACATGAACGGTGGAGATTTCACCGAACAATGCGCCATACTCTCCCACCATTGTGGCAAAACGACCCAGAAAACCCGGCATGTCGTTAAACTTCAAACGGGTCCGTTTAATAATTTTGTTGCGCATGGTATTCCTCCCGGACAGCCAATCGGCTGTCACGGCGGTATCATACACTTTTTGTTGTTCAACACAACCATGAGAAGGTTTTTTTGAATGTTTTTTTACGTTTTGTCACGTCAAGCGATAAAAATAGTGTGTTGGGCCAGGCGAGGGCGCATGTAAAGACGTGAGACAAAGACAAAGAGCGGCATTGCGGATTTTCTTGTGGCCTTCTTCGGGCGGTTTCAGGTTTGCACAGCTTGCAGGGCCTAGTTGTCCCGATCCGGTATCATTCCGTGATTCACTATCTGGATCTGTCATCCTATATTGTACATTTAAATCTTTCATCCCGCCGAAGGCGGGGAGTCTTGGAAGGGGTGTCCCCGGAAATCCTGAATGTACTTGTTTCAGCACAGATGACTGGCATAGAATATGCATGTGCTATCTGTATGATAGTGGAAATGATTCGAAAAACACTGATGGTATCCAAAGTACGTCATCTTTAGAAGGAAGAATGATGAGATCAATATTCTCGCTTGCATCTGTGGTCCTGATTTCGGTAATCAGTTGTAACTCACCAAAGAAAACAGAATCTCCCAAAATTGATTCGGGGTTGCGTGAAACGCCAGAACCGGGGAGAAGGATAGCTCTCTTCGTAAGCCGGCGAGTTTTGAGGATCTTCCTTCTTCTTTGTGTCATGCTCATTGCTATGCCAGCTTATGAAAAGCAGAAGGGAGAGATTCCCGAAAAAAATATGGTGGAGAGAGCCTCCAGTATCCAGACAAAAAACCCAAAGAACAGTGTGAAAACCGTTACACTCTCAGATACTGTGAAGCTTGATCTAGTCTGGATTCCTCCTGGCACGTTCCGGATGGGTTCACCAAAGTCGGAAAAGGGTCGGCAGCCTGACGAAATTTATCACCGCGTAACTATCAGTAAGGGATTTTGGATGAGCAAATATGAGATTACGCAGGCGCAATGGAAAGCTGTCATGGGCAACAATCAATCCGATTTCCGAAATGGTGATAACGTAAGAGTTAAGAAGCCGACATACTTTGAGGCAGGTAACTCCTCCACTTTCCGAGGAGATAGCAACCTTCCCGTGGATAGTGTTTCTTTCAAAGATACTCAGAATTTTATTAGGAAACTCAACCGGCAAACCCGTATGGCTTTCCGTCTTCCAACTGAAGCTGAATGGGAATATGCATGCCGAGCTGGAACCACAACGGCCTTCTATTTTGGGAATTCCCTCTCCTCTGATATGGCTGACTTTGACGGTAGACATCCTTACAACGGTTCAAAAGGTGTTTACCGGAATAGAACGACCCCTGTCGGTTCTTTCAAGCCCAATTCCTTTGGCCTTTACGATATGCACGGGAATGTATGGGAATGGTGTAGAGACTGGTACGGCGCATATTCTTCTAAACCTGTAATCGATCCGACTGGTCCCGAAAGTGGAAAATACCGCGTACTCAGGGGTGGCTGCTGGTTTTTGGACGCGATGTATTGCCGGTCCGCTTACCGGGACAAAGGCTATCCCGACAAACGGGTCGGTCTCTTGGGTTTTCGCCTTGTCCTGCCGTGTCACCAGTAGATGCCCACCGGGATGAACAAATGTCAACGCTATCCCGATTTTAACAATGGTCCCGGACATTCAATGAACAATTCCGGTGTGAATTCCAATTCAAAGTGCACGAATTGCTTTCTTGCAGTAATCCGCAGATGGGGGATGGGTCGTTTCCAAAATGCTTGAGAAGGCGGTCTATGAGTTTAAAACAGAGAAGTGAAGCATGATGAGTGATAGGTTCAGAAAAGAAGGGGCGGGCAAACTCCATGACTTTTCTTCCCCCACTCACGCACTGTTCTGAATCTTATCTGGCACTCAACCTCAATCTTGCCTTTCACTCAAATTGGCTCTTGCCTCAGTGGCTCATTGCGGCGACGCCGATAATTGAGGCGAATAGCAGGATCAGCACGGCAATTCCGATGCCGATGAGCATCCAGATTAGGGAAGCAATGCAGAAATTCTTCCGGTTAATATTTCCGGTGGAGCTGAATGCCCACACGAGATACATGATGATATTGACCAGTGGAATTGCCAGAATAAGTATAGTTACAAACCAGTCCCCAACCGTCATTGGCCGGGTTTGTTCATTGTGTTCCATTTGTGACCTCCCTTTTTATCATCGCTTTATGAGCTTCATTTTATTGTACGATGGACAGGTCAACAGGTTTCCTGCGGGAATTGGGAAATTGGACGAATTTGAGAGTTGTGTGATAAGATGAACCAGGATTTTATGTTGGAGGAAATGATGAATAGAGAAGCGCTGGGAATGATTGAAACCAAGGGACTCATCGGGTCAATTGAAGCAGCGGATGCAATGGTCAAAGCGGCCAATGTTGTACTGATTGGGAAGGAATACATCGGCGGCGGTTTTGTTACCGTTATGGTACGGGGAGACGTTGGCGCCGTGAAGGCAGCTACCGACGCAGGCGCAGCTGCAGCACGCCGGGTTGGTGAGCTGATTTCGGTCCACGTGATTCCGCGCCCCCATGGAGATGTAGAGACGATTCTGCCGGGGTACAAGGCTGTAAAAAAGGCGTAGAGCTGAACAATGAATCAATTGGATGAGGTCTTTGCCCGCCTTGAAGAGGCGGGGAAATCCATAGAAGCGTACACCCAGGAGCAGGTGGACCAGATGGTTCGCTCGGTCGTGGACGCCGGTGTGCGGGAAAATCGTCGACTGGCTGAGTTGGCAGTTTCAGAAACCGGATACGGCAGAGTGGCGGATAAGATGGTCAAGAATGAGCTGGCCACCACGATTCTCTGGGACTCCATCAAAGACGAAAAGACGGTTGGAATTATTCGGGAAGATCCGAATCGGAACATATGGGAAGTCGCTGCGCCTGTTGGTATTGTTGCGGCTGTGATTCCATCCACAAATCCAACTTCCACGACGCTGTACAAGGCCATTATCGCGTTGAAAGGTCGAAACGCTGTTCTGTTTTCTCCACATCCTTCAGCAAAAGGATGCATTGGTGAGACGGTAAAAGTAATTCAGAACGCCCTGAAGCAGGCTGGAGCACCGTCAGATGCGGTCCAGATACTGGAGAATCCCACCATCGAATTGACCAACGAAATGATGCGTCACCCCAAAACAGGTGTGATTCTGGCCACTGGAGGGTTGGGCCTTGTAAAGGCGGCTTATTCTTCCGGGAAACCGGCCTATGGTGTCGGGCCTGGAAATGTGCCGGTTTTTGTGGAACGGTCAGCCGAGGTGGAAAAGGCGGCCAGAGACGTTGTTTCCGGTAAGTCTTTCGATAACGGAACGGTCTGCGCTTCCGAGCAGTCGGTGATTGTGGATCGCCCCATAGCTGACCAGATGCTGGACGCTTTTAAGCGAAATGGCTGTTACGTTGTCAACAATGAGGAAAAGAAAAAGCTGGAACAGGTTGTAGTGACCTCCAAGTTTACAGCCAGTCCGAAGATTGTGGGGAAAGACCCAGCTGTGATAGCCGGGATTGCCGGTTTTTCCGTGCCCGAGGAAACCCGGGTGTTGCTGGTACCAATGGATGGAGTGGGAAAAGAACATCCCCTGTCCATTGAAAAATTGTCTCCGATTCTGTGCTTTTACGTGGCAGATGGCTGGCAGGCTGCCTGTGAGCTCTGTATCCAGTTGTTGAGCTTCGGCGGGCTGGGGCATTCCCTTGGTATTCATTCCAGGAACCTGGACGTGATCCGTGAATTTGCCCTGAAGAAACCCGCTTTCCGGATACTGGTCAATACACCGACCACACAGGGTGCCGTGGGCTACACAACCCGGTTGATGCCCTCCATGACGCTGGGTTGCGGGACTTTCGGCAACAACATTACTTCTGAAAATATTACGGCAAAACATATGATCAATGTGAAACGAGTTGCCTTTGAAACCAATCCGGTGAATCCCGGAACCGAATCCCCGCTGCAGGTGGGCGGTTCGTCCGGCCTGGCTGACATCATTGACCGAAAACTTCAGGGTCGCGTGGTTGCAGAAACACCGCACGATGTGGTGGATTTTGTGTCGGAACGGGATGTAATGGATGCGGTAAGAGAAGGTCGGAAGATACTTGTTTCCTCCCGAACGATGATTACACCACTGGCGAAGGATACGGCCCGGGACCATGATGTTTTCAGGAAGGTGGACTGATGGATAGACGAGATGTTGTGTACCGGATTACCGAGATTATTTTTAAGCACCTGGGTGATTCTGCAAATCCTGAAATTGTAAAGCAGATCGTGCGGGATCTGATTACCGCTGTTCCCATTGGTGGGGATGGTGGCGCAGCCCCGGGTTTAAGTGCCGCACCGACAGAGGGTCAGACTGCCATCATCACCGCTTTCGGGAAAAGCAAACCTGGAATTGTAGCGGGAATTACGGGTATTCTGGCGGAAAAAAATGTGGACATTACCGACATTACTCAAACCTTGCTGGGTAAGAATTTTGCCATGATTGTGATTGTCAATCTGGTGGAGTCAAATTGCAGTTTTTCGGAGTTGAAGGAAATACTGACAAAAAAAGGCGAAGAACTGGGTGTCGGCATCTTCTCACAGCACGAAGAATTGTTCCAATTTATGCACAAGGTGTAATAACCGAAAGTGCTCAGGGAGATCATCGTTAAATGCTTGGCAGTTTCAGTACAAGAGAGATTCTCGAAACCATTAAAATGATTCAGATGGAACATCTGGATATCCGTACCACCACCATGGGAATTTCCCTGTTTGATTGTATCGCTTCCACAGTGGAAGAGACAAAGACCCGGATTTATGACAAAGTGATGAAATACGCCGGAAACCTGGTGCAGGTAGTCAATGGCATAGAAGAGGAGTTTGGTATACGGGCTGCCAATAAGCGAATTTCCGTTACACCGGTGTCATTGACCGGTGGTGTTTCGATAAACCGGGATGGTTTTGTGGAAATCGCAAAAGCACTGGACAGGGCCTGCGAAGAAATTGGCGCGGATTTTCTTGGTGGATATTCCGCCCTGGTGCAGAAGGGGGCGAATCGGGTGGAGGAAGAATTTATCCGGTCCATCCCCCAGGCATTGGCGGAGACAACTCATATCTGTTCCTCTGTTAACGTTGCGTCCACCCGGGCTGGTATCAACATGTGCGCGGTTCGCGAGATGGGAGTAATCATCAAGGAGATGGCACAAATTACGAAAGACCGGGGTTCGCTGGCTAATGCCAAATTTGTTGTATTTGCCAACGCGGTGGAAGACAACCCCTTCATGGCAGGGGCGTTTCATGGAGTGTCAGAACCGGAATGCGTTATCAATGTTGGTGTAAGCGGCCCGGGAGTGGTAAACCATGCAGTCAAGGATGCCGGTCCTGTGGACCTCGGTTCCCTTTCAGAAATTATCAAAAAGACGGTTTTCAAAATTACAAGAGCCGGTGAGTTGATCGGCAGGGAGACGGCCCGGCGTCTGGGCGTACAATTCGGGATTCTGGATCTGTCACTTGCGCCAACACCGGAGCCGGGGGATTCCATTGGGGAAATCCTGAAAAATATGGGTCTGGGACAGCCGGGGGCACCGGGAACAACCGCGGCGCTTTCCCTGCTGACCGATGCAGTGAAAAAGGGCGGTGTTATGGCATCTTCCTACGTGGGCGGCATGTCCGGAGCTTTTATTCCTGTTTCGGAGGACGCGGCAATGATTGAAGCCGTCAAAATCGGAGCGCTGACCCTTGAAAAAATGGAAGCCATGACAGCCGTCTGTTCGGTGGGTCTGGATATGGTGGCGGTTCCGGGGAATACGTCGGCATCGACAATTTCCGGCCTCATTGCCGATGAAATCTCCATTGGCGTGGTCAATGGGAAAACCACTGCTGTCCGTGTAATTGTTCCCCCGGGAAGCAAAGTGGGAGATGTCGTGGACTTCGGTGGACTGCTGGGAATGGCCATTGTTCAGGACGTTAATAAATTCTCCTGCGAGCGTTTTATTCAGCGGGGCGGCAGAATTCCGGCTCCCATCACCAGTATGCGGAATTAGAATGACGGAACAGCAGCTGATAGAGCGAATGAAAAATGGCGATGAAGAGGCCTTCACCCAATTTTTTGATCAATATCGGAATACCATTTATAACTTCGGAATTCGTTTCTGTGGAAACCCGGAAGATGCCAGTGATATTTTACAGGAAACCCTGATCAATACCTTCAAGTACATTCACAATTTTAAAGGAAACGCCAAACTGACCACATGGTTGTATCGGGTGGCTTCCAACGCCTGTCTTCAGAAGCGCCGTAAGGAGAATGGAGTGGAGAGCAGCCTGGACCAGTTGCTGGAAACTTCCCATGAAGCGGCGACTGACAGTAGCTTCCATCCCCACGGGAAGCTGGAGCAGAAGGAAGCAGCAAAAGTGATTGAAAATGCCATTTTGAAACTCCCGGCAGATTATCGAATCCCATTTCTTCTCAGAGAGGTGGAGCGGCTTCCTTATCAGGAGATTGCAGACATTCTGGAAAGCACTCTCTCCAATGCCAAAGTACGGGTGCACCGTGCAAGACTGATGCTCCGGGAAATGGTGACAGAATATTTCAAGGGGGTATCCAGTGAAATGTAAAGAAATTCTGGATATACTTTCTGATTATGTGGATGGAGAATTGGCTGACGAGCAATGTAATCGAATTCAGGAGCACTTGAAGGGATGCCCCGGTTGCCGGGAGTTTGTGGAAACGTTCCGACGGAGCCTCGAGATTGCACATGACCTGGACGAGAAACATCCGTCAGAGGATGTCTGCTTATCCGTCTTGCAGGCGTTTAGAAAATCATGCGAGAAGAAGGACAGCTGATTCTTATTTTGCAACCCTCTCATAGTCCGGTATAATCACACCAGGAAAAGAAGTAGGATGACCATGAACAAGAACAGGCTTTTGCGTAACATGGCTGGGTTCCTGCTGGTGATTGTGGCGCTGGGGGGAATGATTCATTTCTTTCCCCCACCAGCTGAAAAGCGCGCCATCTGTACCGGCCCGGAACAAGTGGTTTCCCGTTCAAAGGAGCTTCTGATAAAGATACTCTCAGGGCAGGGAGATGAAGCGGAGAAAAAACTTGTTTACAACCGGTTGAACCACTTTGGAAATCCTGTTGCGGTTTTCAACCTGAACATGAAGCCAATCCTGTGGAATGAATCTGCTACTGACTTTGAGGGCGAGTACACGGACACGTTACCGGTTATTCAGGATGGCGCCCAGATCGGGACAGTCGGTGTGGTTCAGGGCCATCAACTTGTGACAGAAAGAAGCAGTCCCAACGGTTCATTGGCCGTTTTGCTGGCTCTGGCGCTGCTCGGCCTTATTGCAGTGGGGAGCCAATGGGCGGCAACCCTGTTCGCACTGCTCCTTCTGGCACAAATCGTAATTTCTCCATTGCCTGCTTATCTGTTTCTGTTTGCCGGAACACTTCATCTGAGGAGCCGACGCCTTCCCGCATTTCAGCATTGGCTGAACCCACTCTTTGCCGGCTTCATGGCTCTTTTTTTTGTTGTTCTTTTTCAGCAGGGATTCAATTCGTTCCGCTTTTATGATGCGCTGTATCATTCGCCGGTGCTGTCAATCCTTGGATTGGCCTGGCTGGCAGGCGCGTTTTTCTCGTCCACGCGCCTTCACTGGCTCTCTGTCCCCATCCTGTTGTCCACACTGTTCTTTTCTGTGCCGGCTTTCATCCTCTGTTCGTTGGTTGGAGCGGTCGCTTATCTGTTCCAGCGTCTGGAAAAACCGTGGCACTCGGTCTTATTGATTTCAACCGTTGCGGTCCTGGTCCTTGCGACACTGTATGGAGATACATGGTTTCGCATGAGGAAACTGGTAGAGCAAAGTGAAACTGAATCAGCGAAACTTGAGGGCCAGGCGTTTCAGGATCTGGATCACTATCTCGGGATTGCTCAAGAGGAAGGGTTCAGAGACTTACTGGATTACCTGAGATCCTCGGGCCTGGTGGATTCCAGATATGATTTTGAAGCGGTTTATTTCAATCAGGTTGGAGAAATTCTCAACGTTTATTCAAGGGGAATACCCGAAGTATTGAGTCTTCCCGTAGAACATTCTATCGAGACCTTGTCTGCTGGAAGGGGCGAGCGTCGCGTGGTAGCCGGAACTGCACCATTCAAGTATGGAATTTTGTCCTTGCGCTTATCTGCGGACCTCTACACATTGCCTTTTATGAAGCCGGGAAGCGTTTACAGCGGGAGCCTTCAGGTTCGACGGTCAGGCGGAAAGGAAGTGGTCCAGATTGTGACCCCAGGTGTTTTTCAGGGTCTTTCCGATCTTGCCTTCCTCATTCTACTGGGGATGATCCTGTATGTCAGCTTTTCAAGGATGTCTGGACCCGGCACCCGGGGGTTGTTTGCCCGGACGGTGTTGGGCCAGTTTGCGGTATTGACCGGTTTTCTCACTTTGGTGGGCATTTTGCTGATGTTTCAATCCCGATCCTTTACCCGCAGTGTTTCCAAGGAGGGACTTTACCGTACAGCTGATATCGCCAGCCACCTGCTGGAACGTGATGAGACATTGATTTCAGATAGTTATCTTGGTTTCCTCAAGACTTTGAGACATGGAGATTATTCCCTTTACAGTGAAGGACTTGTAGCGTTCAGTACCAACCACCTGCAAGCCCCGGTGTTGCTGAACTACCCGGTTTACCTTAAGTCAACGATGCCTGAAACAAGGGATCCGTTCTTTGAAGGCGGGTTTCTGTACATTCCCCTTGCCCTCAGCCGCTATCCGGCCGCCGTTCTCCAGGTTCGGCCTATCGGTAGTTGGGAAACTGCCCCTTTTCTCAATGGGGCCAGGGCTTTGATGGTTGTACTGGTGCTTTTTCTCCTTGCTTCTTTCCTGATTTCCGCTTTTCTCACTCGAAAAATTGTGGACCCGATTTTATCATTGGCCGAGGCCTCGGAGGGTATTTCCCGGGGTGATTACAATGTGGACATTCACTACGACTATGATGATGAAATGGGAACCCTGGTTTCGACCATGGAAGAAATGGCGCTTTCACTGAAAAGTCAGCGGCTTAACCTGGAAGCCTTGCTGGCCAATGTGTCATCGGCTGTGGCACTTGTCGGGAAGGGGGGGGAAGTCGTCGCATCCAATCCCCTCTTCGGAAAATTGCCTCCACAGGTTACAAAGGGATTACTGGTCAGAGAAGGACTGTTCAAGACTGACCTCGTACTTCACGGAAGGACCTACCAGGTTTCCACCGTGCAACTTGAGAACAAAAACCATGTTGTAATCGTGGACGATGTCACCGAGATTGTCCGGGCCAGTCGATTATCTGTGATTGGAGATATGGCCCGCCAGGTTGCTCACGATATTAAGAATCCACTGACGCCCATTCGGTTGAATGCGGAGCTGCTGGAGTCTGTGGCGAAAAAAGACCCGGGTAAATTAGTGGAGATGATTCCCCGTGCGGTGGAAAATATTCTTAAGAAAACGGAAGAACTAAAAGCCATATCGGCGCAGTTTTCGGATCTTGTCAGAGCTTCCCGAAGTTCTGAGGGAAGGCTTCGCCCGATTAATTTGAAAGAGTTTGTAGCATCTCTGGCAGAAACATACCCGAACATATCAGTGAAGATAGCCGGCCCTGATATTGCGGTTAAGGGAGACAGTTTGAAGTTGACGAGGGTGGTGGGGAACCTTCTGGAAAATACATACGGTTTTACAGGGGAATCCGGAGAAGTGAGAATAGATATCCATCAGTCAGGAACAAAGGCCATCCTGGAATACCGTGACAATGGTAAGGGGATACCTGCTGAAAATGTGGGGAAGGTGTTTGAGCCCTATTTTTCCACGAGGGAAAGTGGAACGGGACTTGGGTTGTTTATTTCAAGAGAATTCATGCATGAAATGCGAGGTGAGATAGAAGCCATTCCCTGTGAAGGTGGCGCACATTTCCGGATCACTTTGGATCTGGAAGGGATTGATGATGTTTCAAGCGATTCTGAATGATAGATTCAGTGGCTCCAGTGTGCTTCTTGAAAAGACCCTGGATTGGCTGTCGTCAGAGGTGGCCTTGGGGAATGCGATTCCTGACGCTGCTCTCCATCAATTGCGGGAAGTCCACAGCGGGATGGCCTGTTTTGTCAATCTTCAGAGATTTTTTTCAGAAAACGAGCTTTCAGAGAAATCTCTGAACAAGTTTCGAATGCGAATTGCTAAGGAAGAATATGTCATGCTGGAATCGTTCTGCAGTTCTTTCCCCGAAGATATAGACCGTGTGGCAGTCTACAGCTGTTCCGGGATGGTACTGAAAGCGCTGACAATGTTGAAGCGTTCTCTCGAAGTGGACGTTGCGTTGTGCGCCCCTGATGGGGAGGGGCAGTCTATGGCGGAATCGTTGGCAAAGATTCCAGGTGTAATTTCTTTTCTTTGGGCAGATGGACCTTACTTCAGCCATGTGCCGGAAACGCGGGCTGTCGTTCTGGGATGTGATGCCATCAGTCCCAGCTGGTTGATAAATCGCAGCGGCACCGGGGCTGTGGTTGCTCTTGCAGCTGAATCAGGAATTCCTGTGTATCTTGTCCCGGGTCCGTTGAAGTCCCTCACTGACGATGAGCTCCTCGAATTGTCGCTGAAACAGGGCATAGAAATCCCAACACTGGTCACCAGCCCCGATATCAGATGGGGAAACCCGCTGTTGGAGGTGGTGGGTACCCGTGATGTTATTGTCCCGTAGGCATAGTGATTATGATATTTGAGGGAAGGGAGACATAAAGGGGTGTACCGACAGAGAAGGATAACCCCTGCTGTCGACTTGGACGTTTCTTTTATTCATCACTTAAAACTTGGCACTCAAAATTCGGCCGGAAGCTATACTTTTTTGCGAAAGTTGATATCCACAGTGAAACGCATGTTTCTCAGGTCCACATCTTTCGGGACTTCAATGGTAATGGGAAGGGAATAATGATACCGGTCAATTCTGATAGGATTTCCGGGGAAGGCTTGAATGCCGTCATCAATTGAGGGTTCAGGAGCTACTTTCTCATCCATAACTTCTGAATCTGCCGACAGTTCTTCCACTTCCATATTGGAGGAGTCGACCGATTCTTCCAGCAACTGGACTTCATAGGAATTTGACAGTTCATCCCCTTTCAATTCTTCCAGGTCGGCGGAAAAAGAGTCAGGATAGGGAAGGTCCGAAAGCGAGATAGAATCATCCATCTCCTGTACATCCATGTCATCTATTTCTGAGATGGGGTCATCTTCCTGTTGGGCCAGAAATTCCTCTGCCGCCAGCTCTTCCAGTTCCACGTCATATTTCTCCGAAATATTCAACAGCACGATCCGCGCAATTTCACGCAGGGTTTCCACTACGCCTTCGCCGGTGATCGCGGAAGTTTCGAAGTGGGGTACGTTGAACCGATTTACTTCTTGATTGAGGCTTTTTACCCCCAGAATATTATCAAGATCCCGCTTGTTGTATTGAATCACGTGTGGGAGCTCTTCCAGTTCAAAGCCAAGGGCCCGGAGATTGGAAATCAAATTGCCGAAACTGTCGATATTGGCCTGCAGCATGTCTTTCTGAGAGTCGGCCACAAATACGATGCCGTCTGCCCCTTTGAGCACCAGCTTGCGGGTGGCATCATAAAACACCTGGCCAGGCACGGTATAAAGCTGAATCTTGGTGTTCAAGCCCTTAATCTGACCCAGCTCAATAGGAAGGAAATCAAAAAAGAGGGTACGGTCAGTCTGGGTGGCAAGGGAAACCATTTTCCCTTTCTTACTTCTCGGAATATGCTTGTAAATATGCTGCAGGCTGGTAGTTTTCCCGCACAAACCCGGTCCGTAATAAACAATTTTCACAGTCACTTCGCGAGACGTATAGTTAAAATTAACCATCTTTTTCTCCTTGCAATAATGTATCATATAACTGGAATTATTCCAAAAAAAACCATAAAAAAACTTGAATGAGCGCTCATTCAGTTTTATAATGGCCTTATCTGAAAATCTGTAAGGAGGATGACATGCGTGACGCAGTGATTGTTGCCGCCAAACGAGTCCCGATTGGGCGCGGCAAAAAGGGTCTGCTGGCTATGGCAAGGCCGGATGATCTCCTTGAAAAGGCTATTACCGGATGCTTGGCGCAGACAGGTGAATTTGACTATAAACAGATCGAGGACGTCCTCATCGGGTGTGCTTTTCCGGAAGCTGAGCAGGGAATGAATGTTGGCCGTCTGGCTTGCCTGATGGCGGGATTGCCGGTGGAAGTTCCTGCAGCTACAATCAACCGGTTCTGCGGTTCCGCGATGACGGGCCTCCATGCGGCGACGCATGCGATCATGAGTAACGCGGGAGATATTTTTATCGCAGGCGGATGTGAGAGCATGAGCCGGGTTCCCATGATTGGAAATAAATTTTCACCGAATCCACGATTTATAGAGGGTGATATCCCCAATGCATTTGTTCCCATGGGGGAAACGGCCGAGAGAGTCGTAGATCGCTACGACGATAAATACGACTTGTCCAGAGAAGCTCTGGATCGCTTCGGATATGAAAGTCATATGAAAGCCACCGCAGCTCAGAAGGAAGGCAAATTCGACGATGAGATTATCCCCCTGATGGTCAATCCGAAGAGTGGCGAAGTTCACATCTGGGAAGAAGGGAAAGAAGTGCCCAAGGGATTTGTGCTGATGGACAAGGATGAATGTCCCCGTGAGGACACTTCCATGGAGGCGCTGGCAAAACTCAAACCGGTATTTCGAGTGAAAGGACGCTGCACAGCGGGAAACTCTTCTCCTGTAACAGACGGTGCTTCGGTAATGATTGTCATGTCTTCCGAAAAGGCAAAGGAACTGGGATTGAAGCCCCTGGCCCGGATCAAGGCGACCGCCGTTCGTGCGCTGGAGCCGGAAGTGATGGGGTTGGGCCCGATTTATTCATCCAGAAGATTGCTGGAGCGTGCCGGGTTGACAGTGGGTGACATTGACTTATGGGAAATCAACGAAGCATTCGCAACGCAGTCCATAGTGTCCATTGGAGAACTGGGGATTGATCCGAAAATAGTGAATGTAAATGGTGGCGCCATCGCACTGGGACATCCTCTCGGCATTTCAGGAACCCGGATCCTGACCACCCTTTTGTATGAGATGATTCGCAGGGACTCAAAACTGGGCGTTGGAACAATGTGTATTGGCGGCGGCCAGGGTATCGCGACCCTGTTGGAACGGGTTTAACCGTAACAGAGAATGTGAGGTAAGTCATGAAAAGAAAGATTAAAAAGGCGGCAGTAATCGGCTCCGGCGTGATGGGAAGCGGCATTGCTGCCCATCTGGCAGGTGCCGGGATCCCCGTTGTGATGCTGGACATTGTCCCGAAGGATTTGGGGGAAGGGCAGAGCCGCAGTTCAATCGCGGAAACATCCAAAAAGCAACTCCTGAAGCAGAAGCCCTCTCCGATTTTTAATAAAACGGTTTTGAAGCTGATCGAAACCGGAAACCTGGAAGATGACCTGGACAAACTGAAAGATTGTGACTGGGTTGTGGAAGTTATTGTCGAGAATGTAAACATTAAGAAGACGTTATTCAAGAATATAACTCCTTATCTGAAAGAGGAGGCCATTCTGTCATCCAACACCTCCGGTATCCCCATCAAGTTGATGACAGAAGATTTTGATGATGGTCTGAAAAAACGCTTTCTGGTAACGCATTTCTTCAATCCCGTCCGTTACCTGAAACTTCTGGAACTGATTCCAGGTGAATTGACAGATCCTGACCTGATGGAATTCATGAAGGATTTTGGCGAAAATACCCTGGGCAAAGGAGTGGTCCTCGGAAAAGATACTCCGAACTTTGTGGGTAACCGAATTGGTGTTTTCGCGCTGGCAAATGCTATGAGGATTGCACTGGAGGACGGCCTTACTCCCCAGCAGGTGGATGCTGTTCTTGGTAAAGCAATGTCCCGTCCCGGCAGTGCCGTGTTCGGAACCAACGACCTTGTTGGAATTGACACCATGGTCCATGTGGTCAAGAATTCTTATGAGGCCCTCGTCAATGATGAAATGCGGGATACCTTCGAGATGCCTGAATTTATTGAGAAAATGATGGAAAAGGGCCTGCTGGGCCGGAAAGTCAAGAAGGGATTCTTTACCCGCGACAAAGATAAGCAGAAACTTCAACTGGATCTCGCCACCATGGAATATGTGCCTGCTGAAAAGCCCGACTGGAAATGCATCAAAAAGGCAAAAGAAGTTTCCGATCCGGGGGAAAGAATTAAAGTAGTGATCAGTACCGATGACCCAGGCGGAAAGCTGGCGTGGAAGAACACGGCATCTACTCTCATTTACTCCCTGAACCGTCTCGGAGAAATTGCTGATGATATTGTCAACATTGACAACGGCATGAAGTGGGGATTCAACTGGGATCTGGGACCGTTCGAAATCTGGGATGCCATCGGCGTGAAGGAATCCGCCGAGCGGATGAAAGCAGACGGTTATGATGTACCGGAAAAACTGAACATTCTTCTGGACAATAGTGAGACTTTTTATAAGACGGTTGATGGGGACCGTTACTACTTTGATTTTGCGAAAAAAGACTACGTAAAAGTTCCCGTTAGGGATAATGTGATTTTCCTCAACAAACTGAAAGCCACCGGCAAAGTGCTGGCGGAAAATGAAGGTGCCGATATTCTGGACCTCGGAGACGGTGTCATTTGCTGCAGCGTCCATACAAAGATGAACACTGTGGATGACAAGGTCATTGAAATGCTCAACCGCGCTGTGGACATGGTGGAAGACAAATATGAGGCCCTGGTGATTGGTTCCCAGGCCCAGCATTTTGGTGCCGGGGCCAACATTTTCATGCTGCTCCAGGCTGCTGAAGAAGGCCGCTGGTGGGAAGTTGAAGAAATTACCCAGGCATTTCAGAACGCGAATATGCGGCTGAAATATTGTGAAAAACCGGTTGTAACGGCACCTTACGGTTTGACCCTCGGGGGTGCATGTGAGATCACGATGCATGGCCATCGGGCCGTGGCTGCTGTGGAAACCTACATCGGACTGGTGGAAGTCGGCGTGGGGCTGCTTCCGGCAGGCGGCGGTACCAAAGAACTGCTGATTCGGACCCTGAACGACAACCGGGTTACGGCAGATCCCATGACCGCCACACAGAAAGTATTTGAGACTATTGGAATGGCAAAGGTGGCTACATCCGCCAGGGAAGCCAGGGAAATATATGGACACTTGCGGCCCACCGACATAGAGGTTATGAACGCCGACAGCCAGATCTACTACGCGAAGCAGGCAGCACTGTCCATGGTCCGGGAAGGTTTCAGGCCGAGACGGGCAAAGGAAACAGTAAAGGTCGCGGGCAAGGTTGGGTATGCTGCGTTGATTCTTGGTCTTACCAATATGCTGGACGCCGGATACATTTCCGAGCATGACATGCTGATTGGCTCCAAGATTGCCCATGTCCTCACAGGCGGTGGCGTTCCGGAAGGCACCGTGGTCGACGAAGATCGGTTGCTGGAGCTGGAACGGGAAGCATTCGTGGAACTTACCGCGAATCCAAAGAGCCAGGCCCGAATTGAGCACATGCTGAAAACCGGAAAACCGCTCCGCAACTGATCCATTCTTTTCGTTGTAATGAAGCCGGAGATGTTTTCATCTCCGGTTTTCTTTTTTTCCTGGTGGTTTTCTGGTAGAGTGGGTGCACTATGAAACTGAATATCAAAGTCCTGTTTGACAATCCGAATCCCGACAGAAAAGACAGAGGATGGGGTGTTTCTTTTCTTCTCAATGACACCATTCTCTTTGACACCACTGAATCGGTGGAAAGACTGCGACAGGGGCTGGACTTTTTCAAAGTGGATTTGGGGAAAATAACGGACGTTGTTATTTCCCATGATCACTGGGACCATACCGGTGGTTTACTGGATTTCATTGAGGCACATCCGGCTCCATCCCGGCTCAATGTCTATTTTCTTCCTTCATTTTCACCGGAACTGAAGGAACAGGTATTAATGACCGGGGTTTCCCTGAACATCAATAGTCTGCCCACGACCATTCGGGAGGGTTTTTTTCTCACTGGAGAAATTGAGGGATTCTACAAAGAGGAGCGGAAAAACGAACAGGGGCTGGTCGTGGAAGGCGAAAAGGGATTTGCCCTGATTACCGGATGTGCTCATCCGGGGATTTCTCGAATGTTCCGGGTTGCCTCAGAAATCACAGGAAGCAACAAACGGCCGGTTCTTGTGGCTGGCGGGTTTCATTTGATGGACAAGTGTGAGAATGATATAGACGATGTTCTGAACAGGCTTCAACAAATGAAGGTCGAAAAGCTGGGCCCCTGCCACTGTAGTGGAATCGCCGCAAAAAATATCTGCAAAAGCAGGTTTCCGGATGCATACGTCGACATCCGAAAAAACGGAGAAAGCAATTTCGATTTATGAAAAATCGTGGAGCGCAGCAATCTCAATTCGACTTGAGACTATCGAACAACAGCTGGGTATGGCGGCGGGCCAGATCAGCTTCCCGCGATCTTATTTCAGCATACCGGTCCGTCAGGCTTTTTCGTTCTGACCATAGCTGAAACCAGATATCCCGCAGGTCGGGTTCCGTTACTTTTTCGGCGTTAATTACATAATCCTGCAACCCATTCTCTTCCATGAATCGACGGGTCTTGTGCGCATAACTGATTCCCATTACCGGAATGTTGTTCTGTACGGACAGCAGGACCGAATGATATCGGACGCCGATGAACGCGTCGCATATCCCTATCTTATCCCTTAGCTCGGATAGAGTCCTCCATTCCGCGATTTCCACGGGAAAATCAGGGGCAAGTCTTTCCTTCAGTCGTGACAGTTCCACCCGATCGTTCCATTTGCTGGCCTCGTAGAACGGGAAAAAGCGGAAGCGGGCGTTCATTTGTGTCTGTATATGTGTCAGTAGCCCGGCGAGGCAGTGTTCCATGTTCTCTACAACTTTCTCTTCGAACACCGGTGGAAGAAACACGCGGTGAGTAAATCCAATGAGCGGTTGTGTATCCGTTTTGGGCTGTTGCTTCTGCTCGGTCCATGGATAGCTGAATGTGACGTCAGCCAGGCCAAGTACGTCTGTACCTTTCACACCCAATTCCCTGATTTTCTTTGCGCCACCCTCATCTCTTGTGGAGACAAAAGTGGCTCCATCCGCATTTTTTCGGAACACCCACCGGCAGAAACGGCTGCGGATCTGGTAATAGCCAATACCGAAATAGGCATAGGGGGTTCGAAAAAACCACGCCAATACACCCCGGCTGATGAAGAACAGAACGCGCATCCGCATGGTCACGTCCTGCAGTTGATTTCCCGGTCCGATCAACAGGAAATCCGCGCGAAAGATCTCTCCAACATTCTGGAAAAACCACGCAAACGATGAGAAGAATGGAAGCCCCGGTTCCCGAAGCCCGTTTCGTCCTGTGTAGACCAGCACCACATGTTCATTCATCAGGCCTTCCCGTTTCAGCATTGCTGCGGTGATGGTACGGTCTCCAGTGAAGATCACGAGTCTGGCATCAGGGTCGTGGCCACGGATTTCCCGAATCACGGAACTCAACATATAATCGTCCCCAAGGTTTTCCTCTGCCCAGGTTCCGAACAGGATGAAGGACCGTTGTTTCCGTTTCCGTGAATCCTGTGAAATACTCATGGGCAAGATCATAACGTTATTCTATTCAATCAGTCAACTGTCTTTAATGGAACATGCGGACTCAGCTCCCGCTTGTCATTTTTTGTGAAAATGCTGGTGAAGCGAAAAATGTTTCATGCTAAAATCAACTCAACATCAAAGAGAAGCACAAAAAGTCCCGAAAGAGCGGCTGAATGTTATTTACCGGGCGAAGCTGTAGACGAGAGTTGAAAGTTTCAGAGGGGGGCGGGTGAAGCGAGATCTGTACATTGGCAATGGAGTAGAACAGTCCGGTCCATATACAGAAGCTGAGATACGGGCCTTTGTGGGATCCGGGCAGGTGACCGCCCAGTCCCAGTGCTGGCGGGAGGGAATGGTATCCTGGATATCGGTCTGCCAGATGTTCCCGGAGTTTTTTCAACCGTTGCAACCGCCGCCTACTCCCGCTCCCGTTCAACCGCCATTTCATCAACCCTCCGCCGGGCCGGTACCGCCGGCAGTGCCTCAATCCTACACGCTGCCCCCACCGAAGAAAAGGTCCTGCTGCTGCAGCGGGTGCCTGATTCTGATATTGCTCATTCTTTTGCTGGTGTGCGGGATTGCCGGTGTGGCCTGGTACAAATATCGGCAACCACCTTCGCCGGTTGATAAAGAATATAAAACGATTCCCGACTATTTCCCCCCGGCATCGAATGTTCGACTGGACTTGCGGAATCCCGGAGGTGTGACGTGAGGCGAATAGCGGTTTTTATGGGTCTTCTCTTGATAATGTGGACATCGATCGCCCATGCGCAGAAAAGTGGAGAGCTGCGGCTTTTTATTGAGCCGGGAATTGCGGAAATGCCAGGTGACGGTGACACGACCACTACGATAACGGTCACGCTTCGCGACAGTGAAGGAGAACTTGTAAACAAAGGCGGGACAGTTCATCTGAAATTGAACGCAGGACGCCTGTCACAGGGGCAGGTATCTTTGCAGAATGGTGTGGGGCAGGTTATATTTACCGCTCCAATTCTGGACAATGAAAGCAAGGTTTTTCAGCGTTCGATCCGTCTGACAATGGCAATCATCCAACGGTTGTCCGGGAAATCAGTTGCCGAATTAACCGGGAAGAATCGAACCAGGATGGCTGTGAAAACAGCCCGGGACACGGCAATGGAAATGGCCAGTGCGGCGGGAATGACAAGTATTCAGGGCGAGACGCCAACGGTTCATATTATCGGCGAAATGAACGGATTGCGGGGGAAATGCGAAATCCGGATTACAAAGGTTGAGGGTGGGGTAAGCGCTGGACTGGTTCCCGGCATCTATGCGGGCCGGGATGTGACAGGTTCTTCACGCTGGGAATTGCGGGTCAGGCGGGGTGGACCAGGTTACACCGGCACGATTAGGACCAATGGCGGAGACATGTCCTTTCGGTCTAAGGGAGAAAAAAAGGGCGGTTTCCTGATCGTATACCTCTTTGACGAACGGGACATGCGGGCGACAAAGAACACCAGTTTTCTGGGATGGCCCACGGCGATGAAAGTGTTGCCGGGAAATGCACTCTACATGGTAGCCCCGCCGGTGTATCTCACACGAAAAGGAGACATTCCCAAAGAGGGTAGCGCCGCTGAAGAGGAACCGGAAGAAGCGGACAAGATCTCACTGGTTGTAAAACGCAACATGCTTCCCGGCGACGGTGAAAGCGAAACGCAGGTAGCATTCATTTATCGAGATAAGAAGGGGCGGCCAAAAGCCGGTGTCCCGGTTCGACTTCAACTGGGGCGGGGTGGAATGGGAGGCACCCTGATTCAGCCAAATGGCACCACAGACTCCCGGGGTGTTTTCCGCTGCCGATATCGTGCGCCGATATTCAAAACTGACAACTTTCAGCAATTGGGGACCTGCAAACGGGACATTGTGTGGGCATACTACCGGGAGGGGAAAGAGGAAAAATATATCACATCCACGGTTGGCATTTTGCGTTGTACAGACGCGAAGCTGGTCCTCGACAAACCCGGGTTTGAAGACAAAAACGGGTTACCTATCGTCATTGCCAGTCCCCGGGGCCTCATCGAAGGCACAATTCTGGCGAGAGTCAAACGACCGTATGGGTTTTACGATGAGGCAGATGTCCCTGTCGGCTATGCAAAAGTGCGCATCACCGGCGGGGCAATTACTGGACATGAAAGCACATTCGAGGGAGAAACAGACAAGAACGGACACCTCAAGCTGGAACTGAAATATCAGAACTGGCCCGTATATTTTTCCCACAAACTTGAGGCACCTTATATCTATCCTTTCAGTGAAATACACAAGAAACGAAGGGATTCACTGGGCAAAAATCTGTACATGTTTCCGGACAAAGCATTCCAGACGCGGGCCGGTCAGCAGGTGTATACCATGGAATTGAACATTGTTGTGGACCCCCGGGAACAGGCCGAGGCGTATGAAGCAAAATTTCAGTTATTGGGTGATCTGATGGCCACCTATTGGATGAGTGAAAAACTCGTTGCAGACACAACCGGAGAGATTATCAGTCATGGCTGGTCTCTTCTGGGAATGATCTGGGACTGGGCTGACAAGAAATTCAAATTTGGCGAGAAAGTTAAGGGAATGGCCAGGGAGGGAAGTATTGCTGATCTGGTATTCAAAGGTGACGAGGCGGGCAGCAAGAGCATTCAGAGAATGATATTTCAACGTTTCAATGCCATTATTACACGGAATCAGAAAAGCAAATGGGGGCGGTCAGCTGTAGTCGCCATGACAAATGCGAACGCGAAAATTTACAGTGGACTCAAGCAATTTCTTGGATTTCTTTCGGATTATGTCTCGAAGAAGAATGGGATCAAGTGGCCTAAGAACCCTCTTCCGGACCAAATCAAACAGGAAGTTCTGTTCTATTATCGCGGTCTTACCATGAAGCATCTGGACAATTTCCTGGTCGCGAATCCACAGGCCGTGCTGGACGCATATAAAGATGTTCAACCGTGGCTCGTTGAGAACAGCGGCAACCTGCGGGACCACTACCAGAATATTGCCCGCACACGCCTGGTGGTTGAAGAGGCCAAGGCATGGAAAGATCTGTCGGTGGACTTGACACAGGCCCTTGCGATCGGTGTCGCGGTGGGAACCGGACAAGTGTGGGCACTCAAATGGTGGGAAAAGTTTAAAAAGCTTTCGGATATGCTGGATAAGGCCTATGCAGGATCTGCGTTCGTGGGAGAAATTTATAACTGTTCTTCTCTGATGACGGAATGCGGAGAACTCTTTGTTCATACAAATCAGGCTGTTGGTGCGATAGATGACCCACTGGTAGAGAGAAAACCATCTGTATTTCCGGTTGCCTATGCTGAACAGCCGAACGCTTATTCACATGTTGCTCCTCCGGCAATTTTTACAGTGGATATTGACGATTTGGGGCTCAGAAACGGAACCATTCCAACCGCTTCAGTTCGTCGTCTTGCAAACAGTTATGCCGGGTTTCTGGATTGGGAAATAAAGGCGGACAGTGTCTGGATGCTGGCCATGGATGAGAGCGCGGTAGAAGATTTTGTGGAGGCGCGGCAAGCGTATTCGGAAGCAATGGAAACCCTGGCTGTAATTGTAACTGTATCGGACAATCAAATACTGGAAAAGGAGTTACGGGAGAGGTGGTCAGATATCATAGAGGAACTTGAGGATCAGGGTAAACGGATAGACAGGTATTCATCAAAAGCCTATCAGCAGGGACTTCAAAGACAGACTGTCATGGCAAATGATGATCGTCGGATTGAGTCGGATGCCGGGAGAAAAGCCGGAAACAAGGGGCGCGTATCCCTGCAGATCGTTGTAATTTCGAGTGCAGGATTTTTGATAGTGTTGATTTTCGTAATTGTCGGCCTGAAATGGAAATCCGGAAGAAAGAGGTCCTCGAAGTCAGATTCGAATCCCGTGGCAATAAACTCCGGTCCAATTCCTTCGGCCCCACGCCTTGTAGTTCCGGGCGGCGATGAGATCCCATTAAAAGGGAGTGCAATGACAATCGGTTCGCAATCTGACAATCAAATTGTTCTGCCGCATGCCGACGTTCTACCTTGTCATGCGGTTTTGCATATGGCGGGTACCGGAGACTGGTGGATTGAGCCCGGAGTACCTGGGGGAAATATTGAGGTAAATGGAGAAATCGGGCAGTCTTTCTGGCTTTCCCACGGCAGCAGGATACGACTGGGATCAGCCGAACTTTTTTTTCTGATCTCATAGATTCCCCAGCCGGTGAAACGGTGACTCCCGGGGTGGAAAAATTCTTGAGAAATCAGGTGGGGTAAGGTATTCTTATTTCATCAGGAAAATTCTTTTACAATTCAAACAGTGG
>CAZRHT010000013.1:0-22093 GCA_964599895.1 uncultured Holophagae bacterium | reverse complement strand
TGGGGTAAGGTATTCTTATTTCATCAGGAAAATTCTTTTACAATTCAAACAGTGGGGTGATCATGACAAGTCCGATTTTGAAAAGGGTCCAGGGATTTCAAGAGGCAAAACAGCTGATGAATCTTGGGCTTTATCCCTATTTCCGGCCCATTTCTTCTGAGCAGGACACTGAAGTTGTTATTGAAGGTAAGAAGATGTTGATGCTGGGTTCCAACTCCTATCTTGGACTGACGAATCATCCCAGAGTGAAGCAGGCAGCGGCAGACGCGGTGATGAAGTATGGAACCGGATGCGCGGGATCGCGTTTTTTGAACGGGACCCTGGCGATTCACGAGGAACTGGAGGAACGGCTGGCCGCACTGGTGGGAAAGGAGTCCGCACTCTTATTTTCCACCGGATATATGGTGAACCAGGGCGTGATCAGTGCACTGGTCGGATCCCACGACTACATTATCACGGACCAGCTGGATCACGCCTCCATCATTGAAGGAGCCAGGTTGGCGTTTGGACGGCGGATAAAGTTTGGTCACAACGATATGGCTGATCTGGAAACAAAGATCCAGTTGCTTCCTGTAGAATCGGGAAAACTGATTGCCGTTGATGGCGTGTTTTCAATGGATGGCGATATTGCCGACATTCCCCGGTTGGTGGAAATCGCGGAGGCACATGGTGCACTCTTGATGGTGGATGAGGCCCATTCCATTGGCGTTCTGGGCAAACACGGAGAAGGGGCCACGGCACATTTCGGGTTAACCGACAAAGTGCAGCTGATTATGGGGACTTTCAGCAAGTCTCTGGCAGCCATCGGCGGTTTTGTGGCTTCTGACAAAGACATGATTCACTACCTCAGACACAATGCCAGGGCCTTGATGTTCAGTGCCAGTCCACCACCGGCCATGGTGGCCGCTGTGATGGCCGTGCTGGATATCATGGAAGAGGAACCGGAACGGCTTTCCCGACTCTGGCACAATACGGAGAGGATGGAAGCAGGTTTGAAGGGGATGGGGTTCCAGACAGGCGCCAGTGAAACCCCAATTCTCCCGGTGGAAATTGGCGACTACATGAAGACGTTTGAATATTGCAAAGCATTGAATGACAATGGAGTATTTGTGAATCCGGTTGTGCCACCTGCGGTCCGACCGGATCAGTCGTTGATTCGGGTCAGTCTGATGGCAACCCACACTGATGAACAGATTGATCGGGCGCTGGAGATTTTTGAGCACCTGGGCAAACAGATGGAGTTGATCTGATGAAGGTCCGCCCGGTTGTAACCAAAGCGGATATGGAAAGATTCATTCGTCTGCCGATGAAGCTGCACAGTAAAAATCCGAATTTTGTACCTCACCTGTTGATGGAGAGACGGGATTTTTTCAACCCGAAGAAAAATCCGTTTTTTGAACATGCGAAGGTGGCATATTTTCTTTGTGAAGACGGACGAAAGCTCATGGGGAGAGTAGCCGCAATCATTAACCAGGCTCACAATGAATTTCATGGGGATAACATCGGCTTCTTCGGATTCTTCGATTGCGTAGACAACCGGGACGTGGCGCATGCGCTTTTGTCAACTGCTGAGAACTGGCTGAAAGAGCAGGGTATGGGCGCCATGCGCGGCCCTGCAAACTTCTCCACTAATGATGAATGTGGACTGTTGGTGGAAGGCGTTGACCAGCCTCCGGTCGTCATGATGACATGGAACCCTGCGTACTACGAAGAACTGATATCTTCCTTCGGTCTTGAAAAGGTCATGGATCTATATGCGTACTATGGGGATATGAAAAAGCTGCCAATGGATAAACTCACCCGTCAGGCAGATATGATACTGAAAAGATCTGGTGTCACTGTCCGAAAAGCATCATTGAAAAACCTGGAAAGGGAAATCGCAGATGCGTTTCAGATTTATAACAAGGCCTGGGAAAAGAACTGGGGATTCATTCCAATGACTGAAGCGGAATTTACACATACAGCCAAAGACCTGAAAATGATTCTTGACGAAGACTATCTTTTTTTTGCTGAAAAAGAAGGAAAAGCGGTGGGATTTTCGTTGACTCTCCCGGATTTGAACCGAATTCTCATAAAGATGAAGGGAAGGTTGTTTCCCACCGGAATTTTCCGCCTCCTCTTCGGACTAAAGCATATTGATACGGTTCGGGTCATTACAATGGGAGTGCTACCGGAATACCGCCGTCAGGGGATTGACCTCTTATTGTATTTCAGAACCATCCAGGAGGCTTTCCGGAAGGGTGTCATCGGCGGGGAAATGTCATGGATACTTGAAGACAACCTGGTGATGAATCACATCGCGGAAAAAGTGGGAGGCTATCGTTACAAAACGTATCGGTTTTATGAGAAACCTTTATGAAACATGTTTTTCTGACAGGAGCCAGCGGGTTTATCGGACACCATCTATCGCAATTGCTCCTGGATAGTGGAGTACGGGTGTCGGCATTGGTTCGGAATAGATCACAACTGAAAGATCTGCCGATGGATCTGTATGAAGGTGACATTACCAGAATTGAATCCCTGGCCATTCCCCCGGATGTAGATACTGTATTCCACCTCGCTGGCCTTACCAGGGCAAGAAAGCGAAAAGACTATTTTGATGTAAATGAAATCGGAACAGCCAACATCGTGGCGA
The DNA here is from genome assembly GCA_964599895.1 of uncultured Holophagae bacterium. Taxonomy (GTDB): domain Bacteria; phylum Acidobacteriota; class Holophagae; order Thermotomaculales; family Thermotomaculaceae; genus UM-FILTER-49-7. The sequence continues at coordinate 19,458 of CAZRHT010000013.1, read as the reverse complement.
CTGTTGAGCGAGACGCGCCGGATGCCCATCTGGTGTACATGTCTTCCCTTGCAGCAATCGGACCGTCTCCTTCTCTGGGTGAACCTGTCACCGAAGAGAGTTTACCGCATCCGGTGAGCAGCTATGGAGAGAGCAAGCTGGCGGGAGAAAAACACGTATTGGGATCGGACCTTTCCAGCACCATTGTACGGCCGCCGGCGGTGTTTGGAGAGGGAGAAAAAGACATTTTCACGTTTATCCAGATGGCAAACAGGGGATTTTCATTGTTTCCCGGGTCTTCGGAGCGCTGGTTTTCCCTGGTGTATGGCCCCGATCTCTGTCGCGCGACAGTGGGCCTGGCGGACACTTTTCGCGGAGAGCGGACGTCCTTTTTTGCAGGATACTCAGAGTTTTTCTCCTGGTCGTCGTTTCGGGTTGCGGTGGCGGAAGCACTGGGTAAAAAGGTCCGCACAATCCGTATCCCACAATTCGTCATTTATCCGATAGCCGTGATTCAGGAGACAGTTTCTTTCTTTACTCGGAAACCCGCACTTTTGAACCTGGAAAAATGCCGGGAAATTGTGGCACCATTCTGGACATGTGATGTGTCCGGGATGAACCAGGCAGGGATTTTTCCTGCCACGCCATTTCCGCAGGCACTGGAGCAGACAATCCAATGGTACAAAAAAAACAACTGGCTTTAGCAGACCGTCTTTTCTGGATCTTCACTTCATTTTTGACGGTTTATAGTGTTTTTGCCGGGCGTTATTCCATAGCACTTACAACCGGGGCTATCATGGTGGCCGCTTTTGTAATTATTCGTCTGGATGATGCTTTCGACAGTGAGGTGCTTCACTTTTTCCGGTATTGGTACCAACCCATAACCTATACCTTTTTCTATGAGGCAGTCTGTTCCCTTAACCACTTCATGATTCCCCACAATCTGGATCCCTTTTTCCAGCACCTTGACCGCATGTTGTTTGGAATGCAGCCGTCTGTGGAGATGGCAAGGAGGATTTCCGCAAAACCCGTAGCCGAGTTCATGTATATTTTCTATTTCAGTTACTACCTTCTGATCCCTATCCTGGGCTTTTCGCTATATTGTGGAAGGCGGCGGTTGTTTCCCGGCTTCCTGTTGCGGGTTTCTGCTGTATTTTACGTCTGTTACGTGTTCTTTGTACTGCTCCCTGTCATCGGTCCCGACACCATGGGTGTCGCGCCCCCGCCAGGATATATTTTCCATGACATCATGGCGTTTATCTACAAACATGGGGAAATCGGCGGCGGTTCCTTTCCTTCTTCCCATGTGGCCGTAGCGTTGACGGTGACACTGGTTGCGGCGAAATATCGCCCCCGGATGTTTCGATATTTTTTTCTGCCTGATGTTATTCTTCTCTCCATTGCCACAGTCTACCTTCGCTATCACTATGTAGTGGACGTATTTGCCGGTATTGCAACGACTTTTGTTATCCTTGCTCTCATTGACCGGTGGGAAGCTCCATCTCTTCCGATTGAGCAGAAAATGGAGTAGGGGCAAACGACACGGCGCAATGTTCCGAATGCCGAATGATAGAAACGGAAAGGGAGTCCATCACCAATCACTTCCCTTCCCAATGTTTGTAATAACCCCCGTTGTTAGGGTATAATCCAATTACAGGGAGGTACAATGAAAAGAATTGTAGCTTCAATTACTTTGCTGGTGATTATCGTCGCCTTTGCTGGAGTTTCGTACAAGTACCTGACAATTCGTAAGGGTAGTCATGTGTATTTTATGAAAAAAAGTCCGGGCACATTTGACAGGGTCTATCTTGACGTTAGCCAATGGAGTTTCATAGACTACGGGATACATCCAAAAATTTCCGCGTTCCTGGCCACGAAAGGGGTCCGGAGAAATGAAAATGAATGGAAAAAAGAACTACAGAAAAAAATTGATTCTGCGAAGGATAAAGTGAAATCGTTGAAGGAAAAGGCCAGCGAAAACTGACAGGATGAATGGAGGCTGGAAATGGCGTTGATGGACATTCGGGTGTACGGAGACCCGGTATTGGAAACCCCGACCCTGGCGGTACAAGAAGTGGATGAGGCCATCCGGACACTGGTGGCGGACATGTATGAAACCATGAAGGCGGCACCTGGAATCGGACTGGCCGCCCCTCAGGTGGGGGTTTCAAAGCGCCTCTGCCTGGTGGACTTGTCTGCCGGGGCAGAGCCCGACCAATTGATGGTATTGATTAATCCTGAAATTATTGCAGAAGAGGGATATCAGAAGGAAGAGGAAGGCTGTCTCAGTTTCCCCGGTGTTTTCGGGCATGTGGAAAGACCTATGAATGTTACAGTCCGATACATGGACCTGGATGGAAATACGAGGGAGATTGAAGGGGATGACCTTCTGGCGCGTGCACTGTGCCATGAAATTGACCATCTCGACGGAATGGTATTCATCAACCGCATGTCTCCGCTGAAACGTCGCCTTGTTTTGAAGACAATTCGAAAACTTCAAAAGGATGGCCAGTGGGAGCATCGGCCCGGCGAAGGATCGGAGGAACGGGCCTGAAAACAGGTCTGCAGGAAGTGAAGGAAGTGGGAAAAATCCGAACTGTGTTTATGGGAACCCCGAAAGTGGCGGTTCCGCTGCTGAGCACTTTGAATGAAATCAGTGAAATCGCGCTGGTTGTGACTCAACCGGATCGGCCGATGGGTCGGAAACAGCATTTGCACGCAAGCCCGGTGAAGGTCCATTCTGAAAAACTGGGATTGAAGATTGTTCAGCCTGAACAGGTGAAGAACAATCCGATATTTTTGAAAGAATTGCAGAGTGCGAAACCGGACGTGATTGTGGTTGTCGCATATGGAAAGATTCTTCCACAGTCCATTCTGGAGCTTCCCCGAATGGGATGCATCAATGTGCACTACTCCCTGCTACCGGCCTACCGTGGAGCGGCCCCGGTGAACTGGGCGCTGGTGAATGGAGAGGAAAAAACCGGTGTGACCCTGATGAAACTTGACAGGGGTCTGGATACCGGTCCGATTATCGCTTCTTCGGTTGTAGGAATCGATTCTATGGACAACGCGCCCCGACTGTTTGAAAAGCTGACGGTTGCTGCAGTTCAAATATTGAACGAAGAATTACTTCCCTATGTCAGAGGGGAACGAATAGCGGTGCCACAGGAAGAGGAGATGGCCAGTTACGCACAAATTATTGAGAAAAAAGATGGCGAACTGGATTTCTCGATGCCGGCGATGGATGTCCACAACCGGATTCGGGGGTTTCAGCCGTGGCCCGGGGGATTTTCCAGACTGAACAATCGAATTTTTAAGTTTCTGGAAACTGGGATACCGGAAGACTGTTCTGCTCCATTATCGCCCGGAACGGTGACAATTCAAAAAAGAAGCCTGTTCATTATGTGTGGTGATGGCAAAAGGCTGCCGGTACTGAAGGTTCAGCCGGAGAACAGAAAGGCGATGGATGCTTCGTCGTGTATCAATGGTGGATATCTGAAGGAAGGAGAGCGGTTTGAATAAGCCTGCGGGAATAAGAGTGATGGGTGATGAGTGATGAGTGACAAAAACGAGAGGTGTTCTGTGTGCTGTGTTCTGTGTTCTGACCGGAAAAGAAAAAGACAACAAGCTGCTGTCAATTCCCTAATTTTCCCAACCCCTACTCCTACCCCAACTCCGCAGAGTGAAGGGTGATGAGTGATGAGTGATGGTTTAAGAAAGAATGGGAACGGCCAACTCTCTGATTTATCTACTCCTACTCATCTAAGACCCAGAGCGGTCATTCTCTGCGGAGAACTTTCCGGGGAAGTGTATGCAGCCGGGCTTGCCAGAAAACTATGTGAGGCCGGAGTGGAGGTTTACGCTGTTGGAGGTGACCACTGCCGGGCAGCGGGGGCGGAGATTATCCGGGACTATTCTGATCTTTCAGTTGTCGGTATTACAGAGGTAATTGAAAATCTGGGACACCTGAAAAACGCCATGAAGCAAATAATCAGTCGAATCAGGGAATTGCACCCTGATGTTTTGATATGTATTGATTTTCCCGACTTCAACATTCGGGTTGCCCGTAAAGTTAGAAAAGACGTGGGAAAACTGATATACTTTGTGCCACCCCAGGTTTGGGCATGGCGTCGATATCGGGCGCGGATGCTGAGCCAGTTGTTTGACCGGATCTTCGTACTCTTTCCTTTCGAGGTGCCGCTGTTCGACAATGGCGAATTTTGCGGCCATCCACTGGCAGAGCAGGTGAAGCCCGAGATAGAGGAACAGGAATTTCTTACTCGCTACGAACTGCCGAAATCCGGAAAACGCGTACTCTTTCTTCCGGGGAGCCGGAAGCGGGAGTATAGGACATTGAGTTCAGTGCTGGTAGAAACGGCACGGCGGGTCCATGACAGGTGGGCAGATGTCTCCTTGATGGTATTGCCGTCTCCATCAATGCCGGCAGAAGATAAAGAGAACTTGCTTTCTCAACTTTCTCCGGTGGTGACCATTATGCCGGAGCACAAGTATGCTGCTATGGCTGCGGCCGACCTCGCCGTGGGAGCATCGGGAACGGTGACATTGGAATGTGGCCTTTCCGGGACGCCCATGGCAGTGTTATACCGGTTAAATCCGGTGACGACGGCTGTGGGCATGCTTGCGGTGGTTTCCCGTTTCATCTCCATTCCCAATGTTGTGCTGGATGAGGCGGTGATGGCGGAGCTTGTGAACAGGGACTGCAACCCTGATGAGATTCTCCGATACGGGGAGTTGATCCTGGGGGGAAATGATGTCGCAGCTACTTTCAAGCAGCGTCTTGGAGAGTTGAAACAGCGGCTGTACCGGAAGGATAGTTTTAACCGGGTAGCCGCAAGAATAATGGAGCTCATATGAAATTGACCCGGCGGATTCTGCATTATTTTCGGCCATATACTTTTCAGTTGGTGGTGTCTTTCTTCATTCTGGCAACAGTTGCGTTGCTCTGGCAGGCTGTAATATTCAGTTCCAAACCGGTTTTTGACGGGCTGATGAAGTTGGGCAACACCCCTGATACTGTTACCGTCGGAACAACAACCGCTGGCGGGGAGACTGTGACGCAGCCTGTGCCGGAAACCGAAAAGTTGAAGAATAAGCCACTCCACAGAATCCATTCCAGAGATAAACTGGCCTTCATTACCCATGCCAAGGATAGGTTGAAAAAGTGGTTTGCCCGGAAAGGCTGGCTTTCCCACTTGAATGTCAGTCGTGCCATTCAGGGGGGAGATGACATCATGGTAATTCTCATCATGATGTTGACTGTATTTCTTCTGAAAGGGCTGTTTACATTTTCAGGATTCTACATTCTCGGCAGAGTGGGGTTCAAAGTGGTTCGGGATATTCGAGACGATCTCTACAGAAAGATGACGATGCAGTCTGTTTCCTTCTTTGATCGCTACCATTCAGGGACCCTTATCTCCAGAATCACCAATGATGTTTTCTTGATCCAGAATGCAGCCACTACCAAGATCGGAGATCTTGTCAAAGAGAGTCTTATCCTGGTCATTCTCATTGCAGGTGTATTTTATATTTCACCGGGGCTTTCCACGCTGCTTCTGGTAGTTATCCCGTTGAACATCATTCCGTTCATCCTGATCAGCAGGGCCATTCGCCGTGCCACGGGATCGGCACAGAGCCGGATGGGGGAATTGACCAACATTCTGAAAGAAACCATCACCGGAAACAGGATTGTAAAAGCGTTCTCAATGGAAGAGTTTGAGATTCGGAAATTTGTGAAGAAGAACTATGAATTTTTCAAGGCAAATGTCCGGATGGTGCTGGCCACTGCATCTTCTTCTCCAGTTATGGAATTCATCGGTGCAATCGTGTTCTGTGTGGTCATCTTTTACGGCAGTATACAGATTCGTTCCGGCGTTATGACGGTTGGGACCTTTGTCGCGTACATCGGAGGTGTTATTTTTATCTATTCTCCAATCCGCCGCCTGGTAAAGGCTAACAATGATATCCAGATGGCCGTTGAAGCGTTCCGCCGTATCTTTCAATTGATGGACGAAGAAAATGGTATTCAATCGCCTGCAGTGTCCAAACCTTTCCCGAAAATAGTGGAAAAGGTTGCCTTTAATGAAGTTTCTTTTCAGTATGAAAATGATGAACGCACGGTGTTATCAAACGTGTCCTTTTCTGTTCCCCGGGGAACGATAGCGGCATTTGTAGGTTCAAGTGGTGCCGGTAAGACCACTTTGGCTAACCTTGTTCCCAGGTTTTTTGATGTAAGTGCGGGCAGCATAACGTTGAATGACACAGATATCCGAGACTTTGACCTGAAAGAGCTGCGGGGTCATATCGGGATGGTAACTCAGGAAACGGTACTTTTTGATGATACAGTGTTTAACAACATCGCCTATGGCCGTTCGGACATTCCCATCGCACAGGTGAAACAGGCAGCCGAAATGGCATTTGCACACGAATTTATTGAAGATATGCCGGATGGCTATTCTTCCAGTATCCGGGAAAGCGGTGTTTTATTGTCCGGTGGGCAGCGGCAGAGACTTTCAATCGCCCGGGCTCTCCTGAAAAATCCTCCCATTCTGATCCTGGACGAAGCCACTTCAGCGCTGGATACGGAATCCGAAATTCTTGTCCAGAAAGCTCTGAACAATCTGATGCAGAACCGCACAACATTTGTGATTGCTCATCGCCTCTCCACCATCCGGTCAGCCGATGTGATCTATGTTCTGGAGCAGGGTGAAATTGTGGAATCCGGATGCCATGATGAATTAATGTCGCAGAATGGAATCTATACCCGTCTCTACAATATGCAATTTGGAGGAATGGACAGTGGGATTCAGTGAAGCAACCATATCCACCCTGGCTTCAGGCTGGCTGAAGCTGGTGTGGCGGACGGCTGTGGATGCCACGAGGATAAATTCGAATGATATTGATGTTCTGGCTGCACAAGGAAAGCCTTATGTGTACGCCTTCTGGCATAATCGTATTCTGATGGGACCATTTGCCACACGGACACCCCATCGGGATGTCGTTCCGGTTGTGTCTGCTTCAAAGGACGGGGAGTATATTACCCGGACAGTGGCCAAACTGGGGCACATTCATGCTGTGAGAGGGTCTTCAAGCCGGGGCGGAAGGAGCGCATTGAAGGGAGCAGTGGAGCAGCTACGAATGAACCGAGTGATGGCAGTGACGCCGGATGGACCACTGGGCCCAAAGTACAAGGCAAAGGACGGAGCTGTGGTTATGGCCGCGATTGCAAATGTGCCGATTGTTCCTTTTGCCTACAATTGTTCAAGAAAAAAGATAGTAAACAGCTGGGACCAATTTATTGTGCCAATGCCTTGTGCCCGGCATGTTTTTATTTTTGGCAATACCATCCGCGTGGATCGTGACGATGATATTCAGCAAAAGAGACAGGAACTTGAAGATGAGTTGAATCGCATTACCGGGCAGGCGGACAATTGGGAGTTTTGAAATGAGAAGTATGACAGGATTTGCGGAGACACAAGAAATGGGAAACGGATTCTCCGTTTCATTGCGGATCAAATCCGTCAATGGTCGATATCTGGACTGTCAGTTTAGGTTGCCGGATAGTTTTGTTGGTTTGGAACCGCAACTGCTGTCCTTGCTGAAGCCGGAAGTCTCCAGGGGCAGGGTAACCGTCTGGATGGAATTGCGAATTGATGACCCCGGGAAAGCGGGATCTCATGTGAACACGGGAATTCTCAGTAACTACGCGAAGGAGTTTGAGACACTCCAGGAACAGTTTCCCATGCTCAGCTTCAGTGTACCCATGACTGTTCTGTTTAACCGGGACTCAAATCTTCTGGTTCAGGAACAGGATAGTGGTTTTCAGAACAATGTCAAACAGACTGTACTGTCAGGTTTTGCCCGATTACTGGTCAGCTTCAATGAGGGACGGAAGAGAGAGGGTGATTTTCTCCAGGAAGACTTTGAAGAGCGGCTTTCCAGTCTTTCGGAAAACCTATCAGAAGTGGAAAAACAGAGAGAAGGTTTCCTGGAACGGCAGGTAGAAGCTTTTCGCGAGCGCCTGGAACAGCTCTTGCCCCGTGAACATCAGGATGAATCCCGAATCATGCAGGAAGCTGGCTTGATGGCGGATCGGTTGGATATTACCGAGGAATTGGTCCGGTTTCGTTCTCACTTATCCTCCTTTAGAAGCGTTTTCAAGGAAACCGGTGCTGTGGGCAAAAAGCTGGACTTTATTCTTCAGGAAATGAACCGGGAAGTGAATACAATCGGGTCCAAATCGAGAGACGAACTGATTGCCCATCGGGTGGTGCTGATGAAAACAGAGCTTGAAAAAATCCGCGAGCAGGTGCAAAATATTGAGTGATTCCGCATTATTTGAAAAATAGCCGGGGAAAATTGATGATTTCGGCTGAAGGCGGACGGAGGGTTTAATGTTTCTTTCAATTGGCCACGACAACTTTGTGAACAGCCTGAAGATAGTATCCGTTCTGAAACCTGGTTCCGCTCCACTTCGAAAATTGAAGGAGCAGGCAAAGGCAGCAGGAAAGCTGGTAGACGGCACAGCCGGGAAACCTACGCGTTCATTCATCCTGATGGAAAATGGAATGCTCATCCAGTCTGTAAACACACCCACTACGCTGATTGCGAGGTTGACAAGCAGGAGCATGGGGGCGGAACAATGAAAATAGATAGGAATGGTGGGCTGTTCATCATTTCCGCACCGTCCGGCAGCGGGAAGAGCACTGTGATTCATCATGTTATGGAGGAAGTCGAAAATCTGTCCTTTTCCATTTCCTATACAACAAGGGAACCCCGGGCAGGCGAAATTAATGGCAGGGAGTATTTTTTTGTAAGTGAAAGTGAATTTGAGGAGATGATTGAAGCAGGCGAATTTCTGGAGCATGCACGTGTTTTTGGTAAATTCTGGTATGGGACAAACCGGAAACAGGTTAATTCTCTGCTGGATCAAGGCAATGATGTTATTATGGACATTGACGTGCAGGGTGCATTGCAGTTGATGGGACAACAAAATATTCCCCACACTTCACTTTTCATTATCCCTCCTGATGCGGATGAATTGAAGATACGGCTTCAAAACCGGAACCGCGAAGGAAATTCCGAGATCCAGAAGCGCTTGAAAACAGCGGGAGAAGAAATCAAGGCATTGAGTTCTTTCGACTACGTTGTGGTGAATGATGACCTGGACAAGGCGGTTGCTGATGTCAAAGGGATTATTCTTGCGCAACGGCTGAAAGTCAGCCGGGTAAAAAATATTGAACAGATTACAAACGTATTCCAAATGGAGGATATAGATGACTGAAAGAAAAGAAGACCAACGGATCGTGGAGAACAAGTACCGCTACATTCTCATTGCAGGAGCAAGGGCGAACCAGCTTCTCCTTGGGGCTCATCCCAAAGTAACAATTTCCGCAAAGAAAAAAACTTTTATTGCGCTGGAAGAAATCAAACAGGGAAAAGTTGTGGTTACTTTTCCCGGAGCTGAAGAGACCCCCGTCGAATTGAAATAATCACGGGCAGGACAAGTTGAATCTCCACCTTCACAGGGACCAACGAATTGTCATAGCCATTTCCGGTGGAATTGCCGCCTACAAGACGGTGGGGGTGATCCGGGAACTGCAGAAGCGCGGGTATAGAGAAATTGAGACTATACTCACCAACAACGGTAGCCGTTTTGTGACACCTGTGACTGTGGGAGCGATTACAGGGAAGGTCCCCTACACCGATACGTTTGAATCCGGGCGGGCACTGTCTCACATCAGTCTTGTACAGCCCTGCGGTATTCTCGCGGTTGTACCGGCGACGGCAAACATTCTGGCCAAATTTGCCGGGGGAATTGCGGACGATTTTCTCTCCACTGCATATCTTGCCTGCACCGGTCCGGTGCTGGTGGCACCGTCCATGAACACCGAGATGTATCGTCACCCGGCCACGGTTCGGAATCTTGCGCAGTTAAAAAAGGACGGCGTTCATGTGCTGGACCCGGACGCCGGGTACCTGGCATGTGGAACTGAGGGACCGGGACGGATGCCGGACGCGGAAATTGTTGCCGACATGATTGAGTTTGTACTGCACCGGCACTTTGGTGGCCCACTTTCAGGCAGAAAAGTTCTGATAGCCAGCGGCGGGACGTCTGAGCCGATTGATCCGGTCCGTACCATTACCAACCGCTCTTCCGGTCGAATGGGAAAAGCACTGGCGACTGCTTTTGCTCTGGCTGGGGCAGATGTTGAAATAGTGAGGGGCACCGGCAGTACGCGCTATCCGGCTTATTGCCGACAAACGACTGTTGAAACCGCCTTAGAAATGATGAATGCCGTGATGGAAAGATCAACCGATGCAGATATTATTGTGATGGCTGCAGCGGTGGCGGATTATACACCGGAAACGGTGCTTCAGGAAAAGAAAAAGAAAGATGAAGACAGCCTGTGTCTTAAATTGAAGCCGACCGCGGACATTCTGAAAACACTGGGCAGCCGCTATGAAGGGAAGAAAATTCTGGTGGGATTTGCCGCGGAAACCGCAAATGTCTCGGAATATGCGAAGAAAAAGCTGGCAGAAAAGAAAGCGGACCTCATTGTTGGCAACCTTGTGGGTGTACCGGACTCCGGTTTTGGTGTGGAAACCAGCCGGGCAGTTCTGGTTCAAAAAGATGGAACTACGGATAGCTACGAAAAAATCAGCAAGGAACAACTGGGATACCACATCGTGGATAAAGTACAAGAAATGCTGGAGACTATTCGATGAATGACGCGGTAGAGTACCTCCGTTTCCTGCAGAACATTGGGGTGGATGCAATCCCCTCGGCCCTTGCGGATGAGTTGAAGAATGCCCTGACAATTTCGACTCCCGCCAAATTGCCCCCAGCAGAGGAAACGGATGTGAACGTCGTGGCCCGACTCAGTGAAATGGCGGCTGATGTGGCTGGCTGTGAAAGATGCGGATTGGGGAAAAGTCGGAAACAGGCAGTGTTTGGTACCGGGAACCCGGAGACAGACCTTATGTTCATTGGAGAAGGCCCCGGCTATGACGAAGATCAGCAGGGGATTCCCTTCGTGGGGAAAGCGGGCCAGCTTCTTACAAAAATTATCAATGCTATTGAACTCGACCGTGAGGACGTATACATAACCAATATCGTCAAGTGCCGTCCTCCTGGAAACCGCGACCCCCTGCCGGAAGAAGCAGGTGCTTGTCATCCATATCTTTCGGAACAGATTCGCCTGATCCAACCCAAAATCATCTGTACACTTGGACGTCATGCCAGTCAGGTCATTTTGAAAACAACCGAATCCATATCCAGGCTGAGAGGTAAATTCCACAGTATCAATGGTATTATGATAATGCCAACATATCATCCTGCTTACCTCCTTCGAAACGCAAGTGGGAAGCGACCGGTGTGGGAAGATATGCAGAAAATTCGAGATTATCTGAAAGAAAACTCCGACATGTACCAAAGGAGCCAATATGGCCGGGATACCGGTTCCAGCTGAACCTGCCCACGCCCAGTTTACCGTAAAAGGCTCCAAGTTTATTGCCGCGGTCATTCCGGTATCGGACGAGGAAGAAGCTAAGGCGCAACTAACGGCCATTCGAAAGAAATATCACGATGCCACCCACAACTGCTACGCATGGCGGATTCATTCCGTTTCTGAAAAGGCATCCGATGACGGGGAGCCGTCCGGTTCAGCCGGGAAACCGATTCTGCAGGTTTTGAAGGGGAGTGACTTGACCAACGCGTTGGTGATTGTAACCCGATACTTTGGCGGTACTAAGCTGGGAATCGGAGGCCTGGTGCGTGCATACAGTGAAGCTGCCACAATGGCCTTGAGGGAGACAAAAGTTGTGACCCTGTATCCTTTGCTTGTGCTATCCTGTTCGGTGTCATTTCAGGAATCGCAGTCTGTGTATCAGGCGGTGAACCGATTCCCGGATGTAAAAATCTCTGGGGAAGAATATGATGGAAACGGTGTAATATTCTTCCTGAGGATGAAAGATAAAAATCTGGAACCGTTCAGGGAACAGCTTCAGGAATATCTGAACCGGGAACCCGGACTGGTTGTAGTGGAGGAAATACTTGATCAAATTTAAGACAAAACAGGATATTGAGCAGATGCGGGAACCGGGATGGATTACTGCCATGGTATTCGCGCATCTGAAACCTTACGTTCAGCCAGGCATTACGACCCGTGAGCTGGACAGGATTGCCGAAAAGTTCATTCGAAAGCATGGGGCCACGCCATCATTTAAGGGATATATGGGATTTCGCCACACTCTCTGCACGTCAGTGAACAACCATGTGGTTCATGGCATTCCCGGGCATCTTCGGCTAAAGGAGGGAGACATCATCTCAGTGGACGTTGGCGCATTCAAGAATGGTTTCCATGGGGATGCTACCCGCACCTTTCCAGTTGGAAAAATCTCCGAGGCGGCACGAAAACTCGTTCGGGTTACCTATAAATCTATGATGTTGGGCATTGAACAATGCCAGCGTGGGAATCGCCTGGGTGATGTTGGCCATGTCATCCAGGATTATGCTGAAACAAATGGTTTTTCCGTTGTCCGAGAGTACATTGGTCATGGTGTCGGGCGCCAGCTCCACGAGGATCCGGAAGTACTCCACTTCGGTAAGCCCGGACAGGGGATTACACTGGAACCCGGCATGGTCATTACTATAGAGCCCATCCTCAATGCCGGGAAGCGGAATTGCCGCACATTGAAAGATGGATGGACCGTGGTCACCGAGGATAGAAAATTGTCGGCCCAGTTCGAAAATACTGTTGCCATTACCGAGAACGGCCCGGAAGTCCTTACTGTTACTGAAGACGGCAGCGACATCCCGGATCTGGTAAAGGATATTCTGTAACAAGGGAAGTGTTCTGTGTTTCGACCGTCTGGGAAGCAGTGTTCTGAATGGGCGAAAAAATCGGTATAGGAAAATGACGACGAGTGGTCAACTCCCCGCCTTTACTTAAACTTGAACTTAGACTGAGACTATAAAAAAGGGAGGGGGCGATTTGCCCCCCCCTTCCGTAGTCTTGTTCTATTCTTGATTCACTCAAACTTGCCTTTTGCTTAACCTTAAAGTGAAAAAGGGGAGCTTTTCGGCTCCCCTTTTTTTCTTCTATTCCGCTTCAATGGCGGCCAATGTCTGGCCGTCTTTCGGCCCAAATGCCAGGTATCCGTTGATGGGATACTGGCCGGCGACCTCTATCCATCCAATCTGTTGCACCATGTCGTCATCCGGCACATAGTCATGAATCTCACCGGAGGACACGCCACCAGCGGGAATCAGCGTTGTTACGGTAGAAAGCAGGGTTCCGTCTGGTTTGTGCAGCCGCAGTTCCACCATATTGCTGTATTCAGACAGGTTCCACATGGCAATAAAGGAGTTCCAGTAAAATGTCTGTGGGGCGATGTGGGTGAAATAGATTTTCTTCATGCCCTTGCTGAACAGGTACAGCGTGTCATAATAGCCACTCTCCTGATTATCAAAGACCTCATATGTTGCCAGTTTTCTGTCGGATACAACACGAGCTGCCGTTATATCGCTACCGATCGTGAAGGTATCACCCATATTGAGGGACGATGATCCCTGGGCCGGGACAGTCATTGAGGTACTTTCCACGGTTTTTCCAGTATCATCTATGGTTGCAATTGTGACGGTGGCAGCTTCACTTGTGAGATTTACCATGTGAAGTTCAGTGGTACCGCCATTGTGTTCCTCCAATCGGGGCGCCATGTAAGTGTAAGCTTCCGGTACGCTTTCGGCAGGTGTAGTCACTGTTACAGGGTTGCTGGCAGCGGACTGCACACCTCCGGTGACACCGATAACGACAAAGGTGTATGTCGTATTTGCCTGCAGGCCGCCGACAATATATGTCGTATCAGTAGTCTCACCGAGTAATGTGTCCAGGTCCACTCTATCCCCAAACGGGGTACTGGTCACCGTTGCTGTCCATATCTGATATGAGTCCGGTGTTCCAGTGTCCGGGACGTTCCAGTCCAATTCAACGGAGGACGCATTGAGAACGGTTGCGCTGAGGTTTTTGGGCGCATTCCCCGCTTTGACATTGGCAGTCTTGAGCGATTTTGATGTCAATGCCTTCTGAAAAGCACTGTCCGCATCCAGCGGCAATGCGCTGAGTCCTGCCAGACCGCGTTTAATCCCCTGTGCTTCATCCCCATGGGTTCCAAACAGTTCAAATCCGATACAGGGCTGGTCCGAAACAACTTCTACCACAGCGGTTCCTGCCGGAATCGTCTGGTTTTCAAAGAAATTTTGAACCACATCCACAACCTTCCCGTGTGACTTCAGAGGCAAGGTCAGCGACCCTCCCAGCTCATTGCCGTTCGCATCGTAGGCGTGGAATGTGACGGTTCCGTCTGCATCGCCGGTATTAATAATAGCGATGCCGGTCCAGTAAGTGTCATCTACTTTTATAGACGGAAAAAGCAACTTGTTGGACGGTGTTTTGGAAATTTTCACTCCCACCATTTCTTCCGCATCATTGGTGCCGAACAGTTCAAAACCGTTGAGTTGCTGATCGGACGTGACCCGCCACCAGGCGGCGTTAGCCGGGACGTTTCCTCCGAAGAGATCATGGATGGTATAAACCAGTTTCTGGCCTGCATCCAGTACCGTGAACTGGGGCAGGGTGGCGACGACCTCCCCTGATGATGAGTAGAATTCAAAGCCGATATTGGCGGCGGTGTCACTGGTGTTCACCAGGGCAAAGCCGGTCCACCACATATCACTGGAGTCCAGGTGCGGGAAATAAATTGTATTATCCACAGCTGTTTCTTCCGGTACATTTACGTTAAGCAGGGAGTAGGAAGAGGCATTTCCTGCCCGGTCCAGTGCCCTCACTTTGTACTGATAGCTGGAACCTGCAACCACGGTCTTGTCGGTCCAGCTCGTGAATGGCGTGGTAGCGGTGGGGGCAGCCTTCGTTTTAAATGGCGTACTGGAATCCGTTCGATAGATTTCGTAATAATCCACGCCGGACCCATCATCCACACTCATATTCCAGCTCAGAGCTACCTGTGTACTGGTGATATCTGCGGTCAGACCGGATGGCGTGGTTGGCGCGACAAGGTCCTCCACCGGGACCGTGGTTGTGATCGTGTCTGTGGGATTTGAAAGATTGCCCGCATAGTCTTCGGCAATCACATAGTAGCTGTATGACTGATCCTCTACTACATCTGTATCTTCATATGTCGTGGTGGAAGTGGTTGCGACCAGTGTACCGTTTCGGTAAATATGATATTGCTTGACCCCGCTGCCGCCCTGATTGTCCTGTGCCGCATCAAAGGCAAGCATGATATGGTAACTTCTCACCTCAGTGAAATGAAGATTTGCAGGCGGAAAGGGAGCGGTTGTATCGTTTGCCACATCAGGAGTGGTCACCGCTGCTACCGCACTGAAGTCGGATTTGTTGTCTGACGTGTCAACGGCCATTAGGGAGAAACGATACTCCGTTGCCGGTGTCAGTGAGTTCCCCTCATAATTGGCAGTGATGTGTGTGCTCGTCGTCGGGGCGTTCACTGTCATCAACAGATAGTGAGTATCCCCGAATGGACCACCGGAAACATTCTGATACACCTCATAAGATGCGACCCCTCTGTTGTCAGTGGAGGCTGTCCATTCCAGCAGGATATCCTGTGCAGATTGAACCGTTGCCTTCAATGCCTCCGGGGCACTCGGGGGTTCCGTGTCAATGGAACTGTCGGTGGTGGTCAGCGTAACTTCATTGGAGTAGCCGGAAAGATTGCCGGCGCCATCCTCAGCCTTGATTCGATATCGGTATTGCGTGCCGGGCGTCAGGCCGGAGTTGTCAAAAGCCTGAGTCGACGCGGAAATGAATGCCAGCGGTGTAGTGTAGCCACCGTAGTCGTTTCGAAATACCAGATACCCGGACAGTCCGGAACCACCAGTGTCGGTGGACGCGTTCCAGGCCAAGTGAGTTGTAGTATCGGACGTAACGGATCCCTGCAGTCCGGTGGGTGTGGATGGGGGCGCCGTATCACCGGATGTCCCGGTAGTGGTGGAAACAGTCAGGCCTAAACTGAGGTTGGACCGGTTCCCTGCATTGTCCAATGACCGGACAAAATATGTGTAAGAGGTACTTTCCTGCAAGTCTGAATCAGAGTAGTAATTGGTGGTAACGGTTGTAATTTGGGAACCATTGCGAAAGACTTCGTAGCCATACAACCCGGAACCACCGGAATCGGTGGATGAGGTCCAGCCAATAGTTATGGTATTCGTCCCTGCGGAAATCTTGTGAAGATCCTGGGGGATGGAAGGTGCGATCTCATCCAGTGTCGGTGCCGGCGTAGTCGCCCGCAACTCATTTGAAAACACGGAAGTATTCCCGGCGTCATCTCTGGATTGTACCTTGTAGGTGTATGTTGTTTCTGCATGAACGGTGTTGTCTGTCCAAGTGATACTGTCTCCTGCCACCGTTTTGATTTTGCTGCCGTTGCGGTAAATGTCAATATAATAAGAAGGGGACCCGCCGTAATCAAACACATTGCTCCAGATCAACTGGACATTTGATTCATTCAATGGGTTTGCGATATTCAGGGTCGGCGTGTCGGGTAGGATGATATCCAGGTGAATATCCCCGCTGGCTGTGGAAACGGTGCCGTGGTCCGCAGTAAGGGTCAGAATAACCTCGTCCGTGGCACTGGCATCTGAAAATGTCAGGGTCACGGTGGCTTTCCCATTTACCAGGTTCACAGATGTGGGAGCAATGACGCCACTGGACGGAGTTAGTGTTACCGTATCATTAAAAGCATCAAACAGAAATCCGTAGTTATCAATGGCCTGAATCGTAATGTCAAATGTGGAATTCTCCAATCCAGTTGGGGTGACAAAAGCGAAATGATCCAACTGAGGTGGCAAACCGGTTGTGGCACTGGTTGTGGAAGCATTCGATACATTTCCTGCCCGGTCCACGGCGGTAATTTCATAATCATAGGCAGTTTCCTGGGTAAGTCCAATATCCATCAGTGAAAGAGGGCAGGGGGTGGGAATTTCATGAACAACTGTGCCATTCCGTTTAATCACATACTTCGCCACACCGGTGCCGCCCGTATCTGTAACCCGGTCCCATGTCAGTTTTACCCGGTCGTGACGGACTGCAGTAGCGCTGAAGTTGCCGGGGGCAGCCGGTGCCGTCTTATCATCCGCCGCGTCATTCAGGTAAATTTCCAGTCCGCCCGAGGCACCCCCAAGGATCAGGTCTGGCCAGCCGTCACCGTCCATGTCAGCCATGTCAACGGTGCCATTCTGGAATCCCGTGTTTTCGGGATTGAACTCAATACCGCAATAGTTCCTTGTTTCCACCGTGTATGTCGCAGCTTCAACAGTTCCAGTATTTCGAATCAACGAGATATTACCTGAAATGTTCGTGTTCAGAAAATCGGGGTCTCCGTCCCCGTCCATATCCCAGGCGGCAATCCGTCCATTTGTGCCAATGGAAAACGGAAAGTAGCTGGATCCGATGTCGGCCCCTATTTTTATGGGGACAAAGTCACCCGGCTGCCATGGATCCAACGTGTCATCTGTCCCCCCCTGGTTGATGTTAATGTTGTCATTTCTGAAATAAGCGGAGACTCCCCAGCCGGAAACAATCACTGCATCTTTGTCGCCATCGCCATCTACATCCACCATCCGAATGGAAGAGTAAGGTGCTTCGACCTTCAGGCCATCAAAGATGCCGCTGGGGCTATAGCGGAAACCGGCATAACGCTCGACAAAAACTGGGGATGAAGCGGTACCTGTATTTTCCAGAAGGCCGATGCCGCCAGAATCGTTTCCGAAGATAATGTCTAGGTCCCCATCTCTGTCATAGTCCCACGTTTCCAGAGAGAGTTTCGCATACGTAGTCGTGAGCAGATTGGCCGCGATCAGTTCCCAGTCTGGACTCGCCGGATCGGAGCCGTTGTTCCGAAAATATGAAATGATGTTGGCATGTGCAGCCAACATATCCAGGTCCCCGTCTCCATCCATGTCAATGAATTTGTAGGAGCTATCATCTCCGAGATCAAAATACGCAAAGTTATCTGTTTCCTGAGTGTAGGTAGGAGAAGCTCCTCCTGAGGAAATATAGACCTGAAGTTTACCTCTTCTATCGCCGCCGATGATGTCGAGATCTCCATCATTATCAATATCGGCAAAGAAACACGTGCTGGTGTCTGTCAGGGAAATATTTCCGTAACTGGCTGTGACCAGATTGTAGGAAAAATCCGAACCATTTACTACTTTGTCATAGTACGCGATTTTTCCATTGAGTTGCCCGCAGAACATTTCTGCCTCCCCGTCTCCGTCAATATCAACAAGACACGGCGTGAGGTTAGTGTTTCCGCTGGTCTGCAGTATATTGAACTGCTCCATGGTGAAACTGGGAGACGTTGCAGACCCGATGTTCCGATAGAAGGAAACGGCCGTTCCATGACCGACCAAAAGGTCCAGGTCCCCATCGTGGTCCGCATCATCCAGGGCGGGATGGCAATAGGTAGAGGAGGCTACAAGCGGGACCACGTTTAGGACAAAATCCGGCATCCCGTTTGTGACACCTATATTTTCAATAAAATAGATTTTACCGCTGGCGGTGCCCACCACCAGATCCAGATCCCCGTCGCCGTCCAGGTCTGCCGGATAAGGAGCCAGCAGAGTTTCACCCGGTATCTTTACAATCACAGGTGAAATCGCTCCGGGGGTCATGTTGCTGACAGATCCGTCATTCCGAAAATAGGTCAGATAATCATCCTTCCCTCCCACAATCAGGTCCAGATCCCCATCGCCGTCAAAATCCCCCAGTGCGGGTGACGTATATTGCAATCCATGGAAATAGAACAGCGTGTTCTGGTTTCCTGAAAAGGTATACTGGGTTTGGGTCAATTGCGTAAATGAATCAGCCAGCAGGGCAAGGGGTGCCAGCAGGGTGATCAATAATATGATGATGCTTTTAACTGTCTTGTGCATACGTACCTCCTGAACTGTTTGATGTTTCCATCCATCATCTAATATATAGTAAAGAACTGCCGAACGCCAGAGTAAAAGGGGATATGTGACGCGACTCACCGGAGAAATGATGGAACTTATTCAGATTCGGGTGGAGAAAACCAGTATTTCAGGGTAAAAGAGAGAAAAAAGTGTCGGATTACGGGAATATCTGATAGAATAAGTTATGAGTTATAAAAGGGAAAGAGTGAAAAAGTGATTCGAATCACCTCAGGGAGAATAATCATGGAAAAACAAAAGTTTTTTGTTGACAGTCTGAAATCAATGGATTATATTGAATCCAGTTATGATGGAATTGATTAAGGAAACGGAAAATCTGGGAATTTTATGGTAATTAACTCGTAACGAACTATGATAAAGGGAGGTGGTAGGAGGTCAAGAAAACCAAATTTCTTTTGTGAAGAAGCGTTTCGGAAAATTTTTATATGGAGGTAATGTTTGATGAAAAAACT
>CAZRHT010000012.1:0-51865 GCA_964599895.1 uncultured Holophagae bacterium | reverse complement strand
TCACAACACAGAGTAGGCATAGCATCACATCGCACATATCATCAAGAATCTTACTTGACTTAGCTTTTTCCCCATCTTATCGTATTTTTTATGATCATAAAAAATATGCTATATTGAATATTGAAAACAAGCAAATCTGCCTGTTTGTCCGCTCAATATCAGGGTATCAGGCAAAATTGCCTTATATGTAAATGTTGAGGCGCTAAAAAAGAACGATCATCGGAGGTATGATGCTATTCCCATCTGATGTAAAATTGGAGGCACTGACCAAAAGTGGGCGGCGTTGCAGTTTGTGCCTTCGTTTTAAGGGGGTCAAGGTCGAAGTCCATCATATCAACCCGGAAAGTGTTTCTCACGATAACACCATCAACAATGCTATCACCTTGTGCTTTGATTGCCACTCAGACGTTGGACATTACAATCCAAAGCATCCAAAGGGCAACAAGGTCACAGGTGCTGAATTAAAGCGACATAGAGATCGTTTATGGAAGCTGGTGGAAGAAGGAAAGGCTCTGCCCGAAAAAAATCTTGACCAACAATACCTTGAACTCATCCGCAGGGCTTTCGACAGACCAGCATTCACGACTCCTTTTCGTCAAGAAGGAAGAATGGAAGATTTTGATAAAGCCATTGATGATACAGTGCTTGCCCTTAACACAGGCTTGCTTAGGACCAGGGATAATCATGTCATTTCGGACCTGGGGTTTGGCAAATCATCGCTTGCCAATATTGAATGGTGTTCTGAACTTGGAACGGTTGAAGGCCAACTGTTACAGCTCAGGGCACAGATTTCGGAAGCCCTATCCAACGGTAAATTGAAGTGTTGCCACGCACACTGTTATTGTGGTGATGATGAGTGCATAAGGCAACTCGATCAAATTAGGGCTGACATTATTGATAGAGTAAATGCTGTCTTAGATGATTCAGGCGTGGGCTCAAGGCCAAACCTCATGAGATTACGCATGGAGTAAAACCGAGCCCCAACCAATCACTGGTGCGGACGCAAAGGGCCGCGCCGCACAGTTCAACCGTTATGTGCGAGGGGAATAATTGAGAATGAGCCAAAATTACCTGGTTGAGGATGTCGAACTAAGCTTCAAATTGCTTGAATTTGCAATTCGAGTAATGTGCTATTCCGAGCTTGATAATATTAACCCCGAGGTATTTGGTCAAGAACTCCAGCTTAATCTAGACGAAGAAAATGTATCTTTCTCTGATGATGTTTTCAAAGACAAAGAAGAAATAATAAGGGCATCGCAAATGAACGTAGGTCCAGCATTTGCTGCAACTGCTATTTCCCTGCATCGACTCATGGAGGGAAAGCAAGATTTCCCATCAAATATTGAGGCCGCTTGTAAGGTTATATCTGCTGTTAGAAATGCATTTTCTCACGGCATTGCATCACCATCGTGGTTTGTAAAACGCCATAAGAGGGAAGAAATAGATTTGGGTTTTGTTAGTGGTCCAATAGTCGATCTTGGTGCGTTAAATGGTAGTCAATTTGAGTACTCTCATATAGGTGGTCTAGCTGTTTGGTATCATCTAAGAGACGAAATATTTGGATATGTAAAAAACACTTAACAAAAGGGTCAAGATCGTGCGCTATCGCTCACCGGGACGCTCCGCTTCGCTATGCGCCCCACAGCTTGATCGTTATGGTGAAGAAAATGAAAGAATCAGGGTTTGACAATTACAAGGGCATATGGGGAAACGAGTATTTTGAAGAAGATTTAAAATATGTTGAGGATTGGAATTTCAAACAAGAAGTATTTTCAAATCAACCGGCTCTAGTAACTAAAACAGACCAAGGGACCGAGCTTACACCTTATACCGGTCAAAAGTACGATAAAAATAAATATGAATTAGTTTCTTATATATGGGACCATGAGCATTGCATGGTTTGTCGATTTACTATAAGTGAGGGCTTTTCCTATTGGGTAAACCCCGATAATGATATTTTATGTGACAAATGCTACAATAAATATAAGAAATAACCACAACAATCCCTCGAGCGGACCTCCCTTCCCTTCCCCGGCCTGCGGAGCAGCCAGGACTGGAAACTCAATTTAAGGTATACAATTCCTTATTTCGGTCCCGGGCGGGAGCGAAACTTCAGTTGAGCGCACCAACCAGGGGAACGAGATGCGATGGATTGGGCCAGATGTGGGCGTTCGCGACTGGCGCGAAGGAGGAGCAGTACGTGCGTACGCGACGAGGAGCGAAAGGGAGTGAACGCGCGCATCTGGCCCGAGACTTGAGCATCAATGGAAAGGAGGGGGAGGATCATAGCTTAAAAAACTGCCCAGAATCCGCATTTCAGAAAACGCAGTTTGCTGAAATAGGAATCGGGAATGAAAGAGAGAAATTGAGCTTGCTCAAAATGAATCGCTTTCATTCCCGGTTTCGTGCTGCCGACCCAGGAGGCAGTGTGGATGTTCCCCGCTCCCCTGGCGTTCCTTGCGTGCTTTGCGAGAGAATCCCGTTCCGTCCCTTCCCTGCTATCCTGCCGGGAAAATCCGTCTATTTTTCCTCGAAAGCCTGATTTCGAATCATCTTATCCGTGCTGTACGGCGCCTTTGCGCCGCCGAGATACTTGTGAAACCATTCCAGATGCGCATTGTAGTAAACCGGCATGGATTTCACGGTATCCGGCCAGTGCCCGTCGTTCTTGAAAATGATCAATCGTGAGGGCACGTTCATTTTCTGCAACGCCGTAAAGAACTGAACACTCTGGGTATATGGCACCCGATAGTCCCGCTCCCCGGTAATGACCAGACAGGGGGTTTTGAAATTTTTAACATAAGTCGACGGGGATGCCCGGCGGTAGTATTCGGGATTTTCCCAGGGAGTTCCACCGTTGTCCCATTCCGGAAACCACAACTCTTCAGTGGCATAGTACATTGATTGAAGATCAAAAATACCCATCATCGAAGCAATCGCTTTAAAATGTTTATTATGACCTTCCAGCCACATCATGGCGTAACCACCCCAGGACCAGCCCATCACACCCATTCGGTCCGCATCTACATAGGGAAGCGCAGCCAGATAGTTGGTAACGTTTTCAAGATCCGTCATTACCTTTCCATCATAGTCACCGGAAATCGCTGCCGTGAAATCCTGTCCATAGCCTGTGGAGCCGTGGGGATTCGGGAACGCGACCACGTAGCCGGAACCGGGATATACCTGCCAGTCGCCCCGGAAGGAATCTGCCCACATGTACTGCGGCCCCCCATGAACATTGAGAATCAAAGGATATTTCTTAGCCGGGTCAAAATTGTGCGGCTTTACAATGAAAAGCTGTATTTTACTGCCTGCAGCACCATCGACCCAAACACTTTCTGCCGGGCGGATGTCGACTTCATCCGCGACTTTCTGGTTGAATGATGTTTCGCGTACCGGTTCTTTCATGTGATTCGGACGGAATTTCCAGACTTCATAGGGAGCTCCCACTGAGGACCGGGTAAAAACCAATGTGCCGTCCCGCAGCACTTTAAATTCACGCACGAATGAAGAATCCAGAACTTTCTGAATGCTGAGATTTTTTAGATCAATCTGATAAACGGGAGTACGGCCCTTTTCGGGAACTGTAAAGTAAAGACTTCTGGAGTCCTTTGCCCATCTGAAATCTGTCACCCAGTTGTCAATAGATTCGGTCAGAACACGTGTCGAGTGTTTTTTCAAATCGTACACGCAGAGACGAAAACGGTCTGATTCGTAACCGGGGACCTTCTGCATCCGGTAAGCAATGTAACGGCCATCAGGGGAAAATGACGGATCTCCATCATAAGCCGGATTTGAAACTGTCAGGTTCGCGCCCTTCCCTGTTTTCAGGTCCAGGAGGTAGAGATCGCTATTTGTGGACGTTTCTTTGTGTTTGTCCGGGTTTATCACGATACACACCGTTTTGCCATCAGGGGAGACCGCGTAGCTTCCACCGTAGGCGGGAAAGTCTTCTCTACCCCTGGTCACTTCAGAGATCGAATCATCAGAAGTGTCCAGTTTGAAAATATGCGTATATTTCCAGTTCCGGAATTCGGTCCAGTGTCGGTAGAGGAGTTCAGTTGCCGTGTGAGCCTGGGTCGGACCTTTTTCCAGCTGATCCTCCAGCTTCCTGTTCGCCTCAGAATCCGCCCCCGCTTCCGGAAATACCGTGCTTTCAAAAAGAATTGCCGACCCATCCGGAAGTACCTCCGGGCTATTGATTCCAGTTGAAAAAGACGTCATCTTCTGAGCTTCGCCACCACTTGAGGACATTTTCCACAACTGAGCACCCTCTTTCCTTGTGGAAACGAAATAAATGAATCTGCCATCTGGTGACCAGACGGGAGAATAATCAGAAGCTTTGTTAAAAGTGAGCTGTTGCGTGGTCCCTGTCTTCAGATTCATTCTCCAGATATTGCTGTCTTTTTCAGCTTTCTTCAAATTAAAGCCTGTAACAACAAAGAGCATGCCTGTACCGTCAGGTGATACCTCTAAAGATGAAATTGACTTGAGTCGATAGAGATCATCCAGTGTAAAAGCTCTTTTCTCAGCTGCAGGCAATGTTGTTGTAATACACAGAACTAACAGGAGAAATAGCGTATTTTTCATAGAATCCTCCAACATAAATTTTTCGATTGATTTTAGCACAAAGGTATTGAATTATCGGGAGTGGAGCCACCTTTTTAAATCCTGGCCCAGAATGTCATAAGAGAAAATTGCCAGAAACAGCATGATCATCGGGGGTACATAAATCCATGGGGCCACATTCAAAAAGCCTAATCCATCATAGACCATACGACCCCAACTGGGGAAAGGCGGTCTTACCCCCAGCCCGAGAAAACTAAGGGTGGCTTCAATGAGAATCAGGTTCGCCATATTGAAGCTTGCAGCCACGAGAACCGGCCCGATACCGTTGGGAATGAGATGCGTACGAATGATGTGCCAGCGGGAAGCCCCTGTTGCTACCGCATATTTAACATAGTTCATTTCCTTCAGTTTCAGCGCTTCCCCCCGCATGTAGCGAGCCGGAACAATCCATCCGAAGATACCAAGTAGAACCGCCAATGAAAAGCTTGTAAGTTCAAATGTCCCTGAGACAAGGATGAGAAGAAGAAGCATTGGAACTGCGTAGAAAAGTTCCACGAAGCGGCTGAAGACGCGGTCCTTCCATCCACCTGAAAAACCAGCCAGAGCACCCGCCGGAATTCCAATGAGAAGGGAAACGAACGTGGCCAGAAAGCCGATAAAAAATGACACCTGGCCACCAAGCAGCATCCGTGCCAGAACGTCTCTTCCGAGAATATCGGTGCCCAGCCAATGCCGCCACGACGGCCCTTCGAGAGACGCCTGACTTTCGACGCGAAAGGGAGAAATATTCAGAATCGGAAAAAAACTGCGTTTATTCATTTTCGCGGACAGATGGGTCTCACTTGATTCTTTTTCAATGCCGATCTGTTTCTGTTTCATCGGATTGACAGGAATAACCAACGGCATAAAAATGCTTAGAAGTATAATAATCGCGATAAATCCCCGTGCGATATATCTAAGAATTTGCATGCTTCACCCTGGGGTCAAAATGACGATACAGAAAATTGGAAATCATCAAACCCAGAAACACAAATAAGGTGTCGATGAAAGTAATTGCCAGAATCACCGGATAATCACGCGCCAGAACTGCGTCAAAAAAGGTTTTTCCCACTCCGGGAAAAGAAAACAGCGACTCCACTACCACAGCACCGCTAACAATTGCCGGAATGATGAATCCGGTCATCGTTAAGAAAGGGAAAATCCCATTCTTTAATACGTGACGCAACACCTTCCGAGTTGGAATGCCACGGCTTTTCAATGCAAATACGAAAGGGGCATCCAGTATTTCATCCAGGGACGATTTGGTAAAGCGCGTGACGAAAACCAGACCCGATGCTGACAATGTTATTCCAGGTAAAATCAGGTGATATAGAACATCCACAGCATTATGTATATGACCGGTTACGTTCAGGTTAAAGCTGTGCAGGCAGCAGGAGGGAAACCAGTGTAAATAAAACGCAAAAAGTGACAAAAGCGCCACGCCAAGCACAAAATCCGGTATCGCGTATAACAGATAAAGAAAAGATTCCAGAGGATGTCCCGCTTGTGGTGAGTAATAAGCAAGAAAACTCCCCAGTGCCACGCCGCCGATGAAAATCAGGGCCAGTGAGAAAAGGTTCAAGAGAATTGAATTCCAGAGACGATGAAAAACGAGATCGGAAACCGGACGCCGAGTCGAGAGCGACCTTCCGAACTGCAAACGAACTGCGCCCGTCAACCACGAAAGATATGCTCCAGGCAATTTCTTAAAACTGGGCGGAGAAGTGCCGGCATTGTTCACTTTAAGGGAGAGATTGCCCGAAGTGGGAAGGACTGTTTCTCCCCCTACCCGATAGATCAGGATAAATATGAGAAACATTACGAGAAGAAAATAAAGGACTCGCATCAGAACATATTTCGCAACGGTATAAATCATAGAGTATCGTCACCGAAAATACGTATACAAAAGAGACACTTGCTCATTGCCCTCTCTTGTGCACTTGAAGTGGCTTGGGCACATAGGTCTTCAGTATTCCGGGATAGCAGCGAAACATTCCGCTGGGGGATGTCTGACATGCTCGATACCGATTATCGAGTGCAACAAGGGCGGCGGGATAATAAAGAAACAGATAGGGTTGATCAACATGAATAATCTCCTGAGCCTCCATAAACAACTGTTTTCGAATGCTCGGGTTCAATTCCTGCTCCGTATCGTCCAGAAGTTTATCCAGATCCGGATTTGAATATCCCGTGTCGTTAAAACTATCCTTCCCTGTCCGGGTCTGAAATATTGAAATCATAAAGTCGGGGTCAGCACCTGTCAACCAGCCACGAAAACAGGCATCATAATTGCCCGCATTGGTGAGTTCCTGAAATTTACCCGTATCAACTACTTTGATTTTCATCTCAATTCCGTTTTCGGACAGAATAGCCTGGTAAAATTCGCCCCACATGGCGCCCCTTTTGTCGTCAGTTGCCACAAGATACGTGAAGCGAAATGGGATACCCTGTGAGTCCTCACGTATGCCATCACCATTTCTGTCCACAATATCAATTTCATCAAGCAACTGGGAAGCTTTTGCCGGATCAAAGGGATAAGGCTTTACGTGTGTATTGAAAAATGGAGATTGCGGATGAACCGGTGATGCTGCGATCTTAAACAAGCCAAAGTAATTTGTTTTGTTGAAAGACACTCTGTCCGCCAGGTACGCCATGGCCTGTCGCACTTCTCGTTGTCTGAAAAAACGGTTCTTTTCATTCCAGGACATCAAATAAAATGCGAGTACATAGTACTTTCTTTTTTGAAATTTCCTCTTAAATTCCGGTGTCTGGGTACGGTATTGCCATTCAACAGTAGAAATTGGCGTTAAATCAAGCTCTCCTTTTGTCAACATATCGAATGTCATCGCGTTTCGATCAATGATTTTAAATACAATTTTATCCAGATGAGGGCGCCCTCCGAAATAGTCCGGATTGGCCTTCAGCACAATTTGAACGTCCTTCTCCCATTTTTCCAGGATATAGGGCCCGGTCCCCACAGGATGTATGTTCGCAGGATTCTTGTCAAAACTATATTTTTTTGTGTCGTAAAGATGCTTCGGTAGTATGAAAAAATCTTCAAACGAAGAAAGTGGGTTTGCCGTCGGTTTCTTAAATGTGACAACCATTGTGTAATCATCGGTCTTCTCAATACTCTTAATGTTCTCAAATATCTGACGGTAACTTCCCCAGAGGATGGACGGATCCAGGGACTTCTGATAAGTATAAATAACATCATCAACCGTCAGAGGTACACCGTCATGGAATCGTACACCTTTTCTAATATGAAATATCAGCCTTCGGTGGTCATCTGATATTTCCCAGCTTTCCGCTAATCGGGGCACCACATTAAGATGCGGGTCATAGGTCACCAGAGAGTCTCCAATCAGATAAACAACGTCCAATTGATCCGTTGAGAAGGCCTCCAGAAAATTCAATGTATTGATGCTGCCCGTTGTCGTTATCATCCAGTCGCCGTCCACAGGTTGGAAAGCTTCTGCATGCGTATTGGAAAGCGCGTTCGGTTTTTTCAAGTTCTCCTTTTCATTCTGTCCGCAAGAGATGGCGAAAGTTAACGCAACCAGGAGTGCAGTCCAGCAGAAAATGCTAATTGCTTTCATCTTTCTCTTCCCCGAACACCAGTTTATCCAACAACAGATAGTATGCTACCGTAAATAACATAAATCCGATGACATATCGCATAATGCCTCCTATCAAAAAATACACGAGCCCCAGCGTAGCCGGGAGCAGATATGCCGCATAAACCACCAGACGGAATTGAAGGGTACTTCCTCCTTTCAGATACAGTTTTCGTGCGGCCAACGGCGTAAGCAAAACAACTGCACTAAACAGATAACCCACACCATTGACATATGCCTCTGAAGCAATCGGTTTGATGAAAGGTTGAATAAAAATTACCATGATCACATATAGACAGGGCAGAAAAATATCAATGATCGCCCCAAACACCTTTGCCTGCTTTAAATCCATTCATCCCTCCAGTTTGTAAGATTATAACAAGGAAGAAGATATCTAACAAGGGGCATTCGTTGAAACAGGAAATGAGTTCCGTACGGACAAGAAATTTGAGTTTTAGAGAACCAATAGCGAAATCATGAAACCTCTCAGATCTAAATTGGTATAATAATCTGTAGTCTGACCAATTTATGAAGAGGAGATTTTTGTATGAAGAAGAGTTTGATGATTTTACTGGTGGTATTCGCCACTGTGGGTGCGTTTGCGGTTGAAGGGATGTTTCCCCTGAATGAGCTGCAGAACCTGAACAAGGAAAAACTGCAGAAGATGGGCCTTGAAATCCCCCTCACGGAAATCCGGGACAATGTGTCCAAAGCTGTGGTCAGTCTCGGTGGCGGCAGTGGGTCCTTCGTATCCAAAAACGGGCTGATTGTTACAAACCACCATGTTGCATATGGCGCGATTCAATACAATGCCAACGAAAAACACGATTACATCACGGACGGATTTTATGCCCCTTCCTTTCAGGAAGAGTTGCCTGCTCCCGGATATCATGCTGACATTATTCTCAGTGTAAAGGATGTAACCGCGACGGTTAACAAAGCCGTAAAGAAAGGAATGACAGACCAAGCCAGATATAAGGCAATTGAGGACGCAATTAAGAAACTCGAAGCCACTGTAGAGAAAAAGAACCCCCACTTCCGTGCATCTGTCGCATCGATGTATCAAGGCCGTCAGTACATGCTTTTCACGAAAATACGCCTTAAGGATATTCGCCTTGTGTACGCTCCGCCAGCCGCAATCGGTGAATTCGGTGGAGACGAGGATAACTTTGAATGGCCCCGGCACACCGGTGACTTTTCTTTTTTGAGGGCATACGTTGCTCCCGATGGCTCTCCAGCCGCCTATAGCAAGGATAATGTCCCCTATCATCCGGATCATTTTCTTGCCATCTCCATCAAGCCGCTGAAAAAAGGCGATTTCACATTTGTTCTCGGTTTTCCTGGCTCCACGAATCGGTACATGACGTCAGATCAGCTCGATTTTTACCTCAATAAACAGATACCCCTTCGTCTTCAGTTGTTCCATGACATCATCGGAAAACTGGAAAAAATCGGCAGTGAAAGCAAAGAAAACGGGATCCGCGTAGCATTCTGGGTGAAAATGTTAAACAACTCAATGAAATATTACCAGGGTGTGAACGACGGCCTTCACAGGGACAAGGCAGTAGACATCTTCCGGAAACGGGATGCCAGGCTTCGTGAATGGGTGAAACAGTCGAAAGAGGGTTCAAAGTTTGAAGGTCTCATTCACTCCATTAACCAGGTAAATGACCAGATAAAACCCATCGCCAATAAACTCACAATCATGGGATATATGCGACTGATTCCCACTTTTTCTTCCGCGGGAACACTGGTTCGCTGGGCAGAAGAAAAGGTAAAACCGGATATGAAACGGGATCCTGCTTACATGGACAGAAATCTACCCCGGATGCAGATGCGTTTGAAGTCTATGCAGCGCAACCTCCTGGTGGAAAGTGACATTACCCTTATGAAGTATTTCCTCCACCAGATGGCCGCCCTCCCGAAAGATCAGTGGCCAGAAACTTTCAAGGCCGCGTTCGGCACAATTTCCGACAGTGATTTGTCTGCTGCTATCGATAAGAAAGTAGAAGACATGTATAAAGCCACCAAGCTGACGGACCTGAAAACCCGGATGAGCTATTTCAATATGAGCAAAGAAGAGCTTGCAAAGGTTAATGATCCGCTATTAAAGTTCGGCGGAGATTTTGCTGATGAAATGAAGACATTGAGGGACCAGAATGAATCCCTTGCAGGGGCATTGTCCCGACTGAAACCGGAATTTATTGACATGATTCATGCATACAGCCACAACGAACTCTATCCTGATGCCAACAGCACAATCCGTTTTACCTACGGCACGATCATGGGATACAGCCCCAGGGATGGCGTCTTTTATACACCATTCACAACCTTGGCTGGTGTGGTTGAAAAGGAAACCGGAAAAACGCCCTTCGCCAGTCCCAAAAAGCTCCTGGAGCTGTATCGGGATAAGAATTTTGGCACATACGGTGATCCGGCCCTGGGCGGTAACGTACCGGTGGATTTTCTCACCGATAACGACACAACCGGTGGCAACTCAGGCTCCCCGACTCTTAACGGGAAGGGACAGCTCATTGGTCTTCTGTTTGATGGAAACTACGAATCTATCTCAGCGGATTATTACTTCAACCCGGCTCTGACCAGAAGCATTGTAGCGGATGCCGACTACATGATTTTTGTGCTGGATAAGTTTTCTAACGCACAGAACCTATTGAAAGAAATGACGATTATCCAGTAGCAATGTCTATTCTCATGAAATTTCACTGAAAGGGGGCGAAAGCCCCTTTTTTGTGGGATTACACAACACGGGAACTGAACGGCCACTCCAGATCAGGAAAAGGCAGCAATAGAGCCTTAAATCAGTTGACCTCTATCAGAGCGTCGGATACTATGGGTGGGCATGAATTTTAGGAGGTTTTATGACCATGGAAAACAAAAACGTACAACCAAACGATGTGCTGAATAGCTTGGGCAAGCATATGCTTGTGGATGGTTATCATGTTGTTCTGGATCTTGATAAGAGCCACGACTGCGTCATGGTAGATGCAAGAGACGGAAAGGAATTTGTTGATTTTTATGCATTTTTTGCATCCCTCCCCCTTGGATTCAATCACCCCAAGATGAGAAATTCTGAATTCCTTGAGGCTTTGAAAGAGGTTTCCATTCACAAAGTAGCGAATTCAGATATCTATACGACCCTGATGGCAGATTTCGTGGATTCCTTCTCAAAATTAGGTGCACACCCTGCTTTTAATAATTACTTTTTTATTGATGGCGGCGCCCTTGCAGTGGAAAATGCCCTGAAGGCTGCATTCGACTGGAAAGTCCGCAAGAATTTTGCTAAGGGTTACCAGGAAGAAAAGGGGTCAAAGGTTCTTCATTTTCGCCAGGCTTTCCATGGCCGGACTGGTTACACCATGAGTCTGACCAACACGGACCCCACCAAGACCAAGTTCTTTCCTCAGTTTGACTGGCCCAGAGTCAGCAACCCTAAGATTCACTTCCCCCTCACTGCAGAAAGCATCGAAGATGTGGAAAAACGGGAAGCCCAGACGATCCTTGAGATTAAGAATGCAATTCAAGAGAACAAGGACGATATTGCCGCGCTGATCATTGAGCCGATTCAGGGTGAAGGTGGAGACAACCACTTTCGGGGTGAGTTCCTTCGCGCTTTACGGGAAATCACCGAAGAAAACGAGATTCTGTTCATCGCAGATGAAGTTCAGACAGGTCTCGGAGCCACGGGCAAGATGTGGGCATTTGAGCATTTTGGAATCCAGCCTGACATCGTTTCTTTCGGTAAAAAGGTACAGGTCTGCGGCATCATGGCAACAGACAAACTCAACGATGTGGATTCTGTTTTCAAAGTATCTTCTAGAATTAACTCAACCTGGGGTGCCAATATCACCGACATGGTTCGATCCCAGCGGATTCTTGAAATCATCCATGAAGACAACCTCGTGGAAAATGCGGCCAGAATGGGAGACCATCTTCTGAAACGGATTCATGAAGTTGGCGAAACAGCCAAAACGGCAATTACAAATATCCGCGGACGCGGCCTCTTTGCGGCTTTTGATCTACCGACACCGGAAATTCGGAATAGTGTCGCCGCGTCCTGCTGGGAAAAAGGCCTGGCTGTTCTAAAATGCGGAAACCAGACTATCCGGTTCCGTCCGTCACTTACCATTGATTCAGAAACCATTGACAAGGGAATCAGTATTCTTGCGGATGCCCTTTCATAAAACAGTGCAGCGATAGGAGGAATATATGGAAAACACACAGAAAGTTGAACAAGCCCTGAATAATATTCGCCCCGCCCTTCAAATGGACGGCGGTGATGTGGAACTCGTCAAATACGAAGACGGTGTCGTTTACGTTAAGCTTCTTGGCGCATGTGGCGGATGCCCGATGTCAACCATGACATTGAAGCTCTTTATTGAAGAGCGGCTGCGGGAAGAAGTCCCGGAAGTAACCGAGGTTGTTTCAGTATAACTGATCCGGAGTAAAGGCGGGGCATCACTTGTGTCCCGCCTTTACCTTTCCACTTCCCTGCATAAAGGCCCTCTCAGCCCAGCACTTTGCCGTCTCCTTCTTCCCCTCTCATGCGTCTTACCCACTATGATACAATTATTTAATTAGATGAAAGGTGGTAGAGAAAATGACACTATTACCCGAACTGACTGAGGAAAAACGCGATTTTCTGCAATCTCTGCTTTCTCAAAAACGCATCGAAAATCTACAAAGGGTGCTGAATAATCGATTGGAAGACATCACTGTGGTACTGGACAATCTTTTTGATCCCCACAACATGGGGGCGATTGTCAGGACAGTGGAAGCCCTGGGGATCCAGGATATGCATGTAATTGAACGGGACACTCCACTGGATCTGAGCTGCAAGGTCACCAAATACAGCCATAAATGGGTTTCAATCCACACCTACGAAAATGCCCGTTCATGTGTGGACTTCGTCAGAAAGAATGGATTTCAGATAGTGGTGGCACAGATGACTGAAACTGCCCTTCCCATCCATGATTTTGAAATTTGCCCAGATTCAAAAATCGCCATAGTAATGGGGAATGAACATGCCGGTGCGTCGGAAGAAATCTGTCAGTTGGCTGACGCCCACGTTATTGTTCCGATGTACGGTTTCACAGAAAGCTATAATGTCTCCGTCGCTACGGCATTGGTGCTGGCTGATTTTGTAAACAAGAAACGTTCAGCAATTCTGCCGGAGACGGGGACACTGTCCGAGAATCGCAAGCTCGCGCTATATGACCAATGGCTGCAAAAAGCTGTCAAAAAAAGCGAACTGCTTCTGAAGGCCTTTGAAAGTCCAACAGAATAAATATCATCATTTCTTCCATTTTATTTCCGGCATAAAAGGATCTTCACTTTCATCCTCTCTGCTTTCTTCTATTTGGTCATGAAATTCAATAAACACGGTGCCATCCTCAACTTTTACCGGATATGTTTTCAATCTGGAATCGTTATTCAACCCCTCTCCATCCCGCAGACTGAATCGCCACCCGTGCCAATGACACCTGACTTCCTGTTCGTGGAAGCTACCCATGGTCAAATTGGCCCGGGCGTGGGGACAAAACGGCGAGAAAGCGAATACTTCTTTACCATCAAAGTACACCGCTATCTGCTCTCCATCCTTTCGGAGAATAGTCGCCTTGCCCTTTTTCAAACTTGTAACATCGCAGATTTTCTTCAACAACATTCAAACCATCCAGTTCTTTTTCATCGAATCTTAAAGAGGGGGAATATCGTCCGCCCTCCCCTTTCTTGTGCTACAATATCATAACCATGAGACAGAAGAAGAGAACAATTTTTTCACGCATTCAAATCACCGACCACGTCCTTCAATTGATTTCGGAGAACATTCAGGATCCGGCCAGTTTCACTGTATTTGTTCTTAAATATGACAGCAAATTGGAAAAACAGTTTCTGAGATGGGTAGTTGAAGAAAGTATTGGGAGAAATCTTCAATTTTTTCCGTCTTTTACCACAACAAACCTAAAGGATGGGGACAAAGCCCGCCGTCAGGCGAAGGATTGGAAATCGGATCAGCCCATTCTTGCCATTCTTCAACCACAGGAACCCTTTCAGAGAACACCTCCATTTTTCAGTCCATTGGTTGACATAGCAAGAAAAACCGGAAAAAAACTGGTCCTTATCCCCATACGCATTATCTGGAACAAGTATCCACTGCCCATCACCAAACATCCTTTATTTTCGGGAAAACACCGCTATCATTCGGAACTTTACAATCGCTATATGCTGTTGGTTCGCCCCAAAAACATTGCGTTTGAAATTGGTACGCCTTTCGCTCCTGAATTATCAGATACTGAGGCCGGGAAGGTGGATCAACAGATACGAAGTCGACTTTTCCGCTCCCTTGCCAGAATGGAGCGCGCCGTGGTTGGGCCACCCATGCGAAGCCGGGCCCATATTTCTCAACGTGTTTTGAAGGACCGGAGATTCATCAGACAAGTTGAGGCCCTTGCGGATGGGGACGAAGAAATACAGGCAAAGCTTTTTCGAAAAGCTGAAAAGATTCTCTATGAGATGGCAGCTGATTTCAAGAAATCCACTGTTATGAAGTTCCGTGGAACTCTTGACTGGGCATGGCCCAAGATTATTGAAGGTTTCTGGATTGACCGCAAAGGAATGGAACAATATCGTGTTCTTTCCCGCAAGGCACCCGCGCTGCTTCTGCCATGCCACCGCAGCCATGCGGATTATCTCATTGTTTCTTATCTGTTTAATCTGAACAACCTGATGCTGCCATTTATTGCTGCCGGGATCAACCTCTCGTTCTGGCCTATGGGACCCATTTTCAGAAGGTCCGGCGCCTATTTTATCAGACGTACTTTCAAAGGAGACAAACTCTATCCCTTTGTACTGGAAGCATATGTCCGAAGAATTCTAAAGGACAAAATCCCCCAGGAATTTTTCCCGGAGGGGACCCGGAGCCGAACGGGAAAACTCCTCCATCCCAAAACAGGGCTGATGGCCATCAACCTTACGTCTGTCAGGAATGGAGATGTAAAGGATCTACTCTTTGTTCCCCTCTCCATCATTTACGGAAAGCTTTTTGAAACCGGCTCTTATCTTAATGAAGCTGAAGGTGCCGTCAAAAAGAAAGAAAATGCCCGCTCCGTACTGAAAACCACCAGACTCCTTGGAAAAAATTTTGGCAAAGTGTATATGAATTTCGGGAAAATGTTTCTACTATCCGATTACCTGTCTGAGAAGAATATTCAACTTGATCAGCTGAATGACAAAGAATTCCGTGACTTCACCACCCAGATGGGCTACCGTGTGGTCCGTGAAATACAGAAAAGTACACTCATCACACCAATTGCATTGGTTTCCATCCTTTTCCTTTCAAATGTTCGCAGAGGAATGACACGCGATGGCCTCATGCTTCGGCTGGACTATGCCCTTCGATTTTTCAAATCACGGACCGTACCGGTTGCGGAACTCTCCACCGCCATAGAGGAAGCCACCATAAAAGTGTTGAACTACCTGGTTCAATCCGAAAAAATTGAGGAACATTCCATCGACAACCAGACTATTTACCGCCCTGTTGAATCCCGAAGGAGCTATATGGAATACTACAAGAACAACATCATCCATCATTTTATTGATGTCTCCTTTGTTGCGGCGTCTATCCTGAAAATAAGACAATCCTCTTTTACTTTTAATGATTTGAAGGAAGAATATAGTTTTCTTCATAAACTCTTTTACATGGAGTTTGTGTACGAAACAGATGAACCCCAGTCATCCAACATTCACAGGGAATTGTCCCTTCTCGAAGAGCTCGAACTGGTATCCCGAGAAGGAGAAAAATACCGCATCGACAGCAAATCTGCCTTTGTTTTGAGAAACATTGCCGGTTGCATTCTTTCTTACCTGGAAGCATATTACACGGTCCTTGAAAGCTATTATTCTATTTCCCGTCAAAACGAAACGCTTCCCCCGAATATTCTCCCCTCAATTCTGACCCGGGGGAAACTGCTTCACACGATGGGAGAAATCACAAGAGAAGAATCCATCAATAAATTCTACTACCAGACCGGCCATCAATGGATGAACCGCTGTGGACTGGTCAACTGGGGCACCCTTGCCTCCGAGCTTCGGAAAGGAGAACGTACGGAGCAAACACTCAGCTACAGCAAGCTGAAAGAAACTCTTAGTGCCTTCATATCGCCCATAACCGGATGAACATGCGTCAGCTAAGGCCCGCATTGACAAAGGCGGCCGATGCTGGTAGCATTCACGGGAAAAGGAGAAGAGAATGGAATGCATCTTCTGTAAGATTGTCCGTGGAGAAATTCCCACAGACCTTGTTTTTGAAAACGATAATCTTGTGGCTTTCAAGGATATCAATCCGGTCGCGCCGGTGCATATTCTGGTTGTCCCGAGAAAGCATATTGTGTCCACAAATGAAATGGAGACCTACGATCAACCATTGGTTGGTGAAATCTTCCAGGTAATGCAGAAGCTGGCCCGTCAATTCGGGATTTCCGAAAGCGGCTATCGGATTTTTATCAACACCGGCGCAGACGGCGGACAGGAAGTCCCCCACCTGCACTTTCACCTCATAGGCGGCAAAAAACTCGGAAAATGCTGGTAACTCCATCTTTCCCTGTCCACCTCACTGGTCACAAAAAGGGTGTGTAAGTGAAAAAACTTCCCGTTATTGCAATTATTGGCCGACCGAACGTTGGTAAATCCACTCTATTCAATCGACTGATAAAGAAGCGTAAAGCCATCGTAAATGACATGCCTGGCGTCACCCGGGATCGCATTTTTCATGAAGTCGAACTTGACATCGGTGTATCTGTACTTCTAACGGACACGGGTGGCCTTGAACCCTCCACATCTGACTACATCCTCTCACAGATGCGTACCCAGACTCTAACCGCACTGAGAGAGTCTGATCTCATCGTCATGATGGTTGATGCAGATCAGGGGCTCACTGCCATGGATATAGAAGTTGCAACTGTCGTGCGTAAGGCGGCAAGGCCGGTTATTCTTGCGGCCAACAAGGTAGACATCAAAGGTGCTGCACATAACATTTCAGACTTCTACCAGCTGGGGTTTCAGGAAATGATTCCCGTTTCATCCGCCCATGGAGACGGTATGGGCCAACTGAAAGAACAAATCATGGCCATGCTTCATCTTGAACCCATACCAGAGAGTGAAGAAGATGTTGTTCCGGAGGAAATCCAACCGGAGCTTCCACTTGAGTATTCCATTTCCATCATCGGAAAACCCAATGTTGGCAAATCATCCCTATTGAACCGCCTTCTGGGAGAGGAACGCGCCCTTGTGTCCGATATTCCTGGAACTACACGGGACGCAGTGGACGCAAAGCTGAAGTACCACGGGCGCACTTTTCGTATCATTGACACGGCAGGAATCCGCAGAAGAGGGAAAATAGACAATTTCATAGAAAAGGTCAGTGTTCTTCATGCGCAAAAGAACATTGAGAAATCGGACTTTGTCTTGATGCTCATTGACTCCAGCCAGGACACCTCACTTCAGGACGCCAATATCAGCGGGTTTGCCCACAATCTCTACAGAAATGTGATAATTCTCTTCAACAAATGGGACCTTATTGAAAAAGACACAAAGACAGTTAAAACATTTGAAGAACAAATGCGCCAGAGGATGAAATTTCTGAAATATGCTCCCATTCTTTTTGTTTCGGCAAAAACCGGTCAGCGGGTTACCCGGATCCTGCCCCTTATTGATCACATTGCGAAGCAGGCTACGCAGAAGATTTCCACTTCCAAACTCAATCAATTTCTGGAAGATGCAACAGGTAAGCACAAACCTCCCACACAAAGCGGACGTTTCCTGAAATTTTTTTACATCACCCAGACCGGAACAATGCCTCAAACCTTCACAGTTTTCACAAATTCAAAGGTGCAGCCCCATTTTTCCTACCAGCGTTACCTTGAGAATAGCTTGAGAGAATCTTTCAAACTGACGGATGTCCCAGTTCGACTTATTTTTAAAAACCGGCGGGGAACGCCCGAACAGGATGCGGGTATGAAAAGGAGAAGATCGTGAGGACCAGAGGTATTACATTTCTTGAGCAATTCCAATTTCCATTTGAAGTGTATACCTACACCCACAGTAAAAAAGGCGCTGAATTCGCTGCTGAAGCTACCGGAGTCCCCCTCGAGCGGATGATCAAGACACTTGTGGTGGGAGACACGACCCGAACACAATACTTTTTTGTACTTATGCCGGGACACCTGGAATTGGATTTGAAGAAATTGGCTGCAGCGGCCGGAGTTAAACGCATGCGAATGGCCTCTGTGAGCGAGGCAGAGCGGCTCACAGGCTACCAGGTCGGTGGAATCAGCCCATTCGGATCCCGAAAAGCACTGCCAATATTTATGGAAGAAGATCTGAAGCGCCATATCACGATCGCAATCAATTGTGGTGCAAGAGGATGCATTGTAGCCCTGAAGACAGACAAGCTCATTGAACTCCTCAAACCGGAGATTCTGCCCCTTTCACAGACAGAAGCAAGTCCTGAATCCTGAAATCGTTTGACGTTTAGCAGTCTTTTTGCTATAAGATTAAACCTGACGCGAAATGTTAGGAGGTTCCGATCATGCAGGTAATTCTAAAAGAAGCCGTTACAGGACTGGGCAACCGAGGAGAAATCATCAAAGTTAAAGATGGATACGCCCGCAATTTTCTTTTGCCACAGAGATTGGCGGTTCAGGTGACCAACGGCAATTTGAAACAAATTGAACTGGAAAAGAAAAGTTGGGCACTTAAGAACCAGAAGGAAGTAGAAGCCGCAAACGCGCTGAAGGATATTATTGAAAAAATGACCATCAGTGTAGCAAAAAAGGCGGGCGAAACTGAAGCGCTATTTGGTTCCGTAACCAATCAGGATATTGCTGATGTTCTGGCTGTTGAGAAGTTGGAAATTGATAAACGGAAGATTGAACTTCCCGAACCGGTTAAAAAACTGGGGACATTCCCGGTCATCATTCACCTTCACCCGGAGGTAAAGGTAGAAACAAAGGTTTGGGTAGTGAAAGAATAGCCGATTACTTTTGAACCGTTCATCCAAAGCCGCCTTTAAAAGGCGGCTTTTTTTCTTATCGATTAAAAAGGTATAAGGCATTAAGCAGAAAGAGAACCAGAATGGCAAGACCATCCCATCGAATTCGGCTTTTCACCCTGTATTTCAGTGAAATAAGCGCGATTGAGACCATGAGCATGAAAATAAAAAAGGAAAAATAGATATGTATCCCCACATCTGCAAACATGTTCCCTTTATACACCAGTGCTGAAATCCCCAGAATCGCCATGTTGAAAATATTACTTCCAAAAACATTGGCGTAAGCCATGTCAATTTTCCCGAGTTTCACAGCACTGAATGATACGATAAGCTCAGGAAGAGATGTGGCTACTGCCAGAAACATCTGTCCCACAAAGGTTCGTCCCAGAACCATCGTGCTGTTCCCTACTTGAAACGGGGTGATCGCAATCCGGTCACAAATACCCGTCATCAGATACCCTGCTACAACTATAATGACAGAGAAAAACAGAAATCTAAAGTAAACCAAAGCCAGTTTTCTAAAATAGAAAGCCGGCGCAGTCCCTTCCCCGTCAATCCTCTCTTTTCTCTCAAAACGATAATGAACTGCCATCATAACCAGATAAGCCGCAATGAGTAAAACTCCAGAATAACCGGCTTTCAGAACAATCAACATTCCGGCAAGTGCCGCCATTGCGATTCCCATGGCACCGGAAAGAACGTTTCTTACATCACCTTCGGTCCGAACTTTCCATCCTATGCTAATCAGGATCAGGCCGATGATCAGTGTATTGAATATGTTTGAACCCACCATATTTCCAAATACAAGTTCTGACTGTCCCAATGTTGCCCCGGTAATGGATGTGGACAGTTCCGGAAGTGATGTAATGGCCGCGAGGAGAACAAATCCAACAATATTATGACCAAAACCCGTCTCCTCAGCAATTGTGTCGCCCAAACAGGTGAGATAATACCCGGCCACGACTGTCAACACAGCCAGTCCGGTGAACATACCCATCAACTGCCACATATTATCCCTCCGCTGCATCCCTCGGTCTCAAACACCTCCACTTCCCTCACATCACATCCCAGGCTGCTCATGCTATCAGCTATGAATTGAGCGATGTTTTCAGTGGAAGGTGTGAATTTACGGAAATAGGGAAGTCGATTCAAATGCTGATAATCCAGACCCTGAATTACCTGCTTGAAACAGACTCGGGAAAATACCGGCCTGTTTAATAGAACCGTAACCCGGCACCGGAAATTGTGACCGTGGAGGATTTCACCATAGTGCTTGTGTGACGCCACAAAAAAGGCCTCCATTGATTGCACAAACTGAAAATCGCGTCGGCGTTCTTCCAGGCTCTTCATCGTGCCTCCATCTCAGAAATGCCATTGACAATTGAGATTGCTTTCTCTAGGACTCCCTGACCGGTACCATTGGACATAAACAGTACTATGTCGCCAGGTTCAATGGTTTCCAGAAGCAGTGCATCAATGTCCGCATCTTGCTCTAATCCGGTCACTGTTTTTGACAGTTTGCCAACTTGCAGGGGTTTCGTGTTCTGCACCAGCTCTCTTTTGCTTTCCGGTATAGAAAGGATAAAAGCAACATTTGCCAGTTCCAGGGATAAGAGCAGTTCCTGTTGCATCTCTCCCCTTCGCATGGTATTGCTCGCCGGTTCGAAGAATGCGACGATCCGGTTGTCTGGAAACACCTCTCTTGTCCCTCGTATTGTTGCGGCAACAGCGGTTGGATGATGGGCAAAATCTTCAATTACCCGTGTTCCCGTGACTTTATTGAACGCCCGTTGTTCAAACCTCCGCCGAACACCGGGAAAACTGGCCACAGCCTGCTCCAAACAGTTCACAGGCACACCCAACCGCAGACACACCGCGCTTGCTGCAGTGATATTCATTGCATTATGCCGACCGGACAAACCGGAAACCAAGGACAATCGCTGATGCTCAATTTCCAGGATCAGATGCAATTTTCCGGAATCATATCTGAGAGATAAAAGCCGATTCTGATTTGATTGTCCGAAACCATAGCTCATAAATTTGGAATAGGAATATGGCTTCAATTTCATAACTCGCTCATCATCGCCGTTGGCAAAGACCATGGCATTTCCCGCAGTTCTTCGTAAAAGAAATCGAAAGGATTTTTCAATGTCCGCCACTGAGTCAAAAATATCCGCGTGATCAAATTCAATGGCACTAATAACGAGAATATCCGGTGAGAACTTCAGAAATTTTGCCGTCTTATCAAAAAAAGCCGTGTCATATTCGTCCCCTTCCATCACAAATATTCTGCTTTCCGGCGACCATACAAAGCCACTTTCCTGTCCCTGTAGAACTCCTCCTATCATGCAGGAAGGGTTGAGCGTACATTCCCTCAGAATATGGAAAATGAGGGCTGTCGTTGTTGTTTTGCCATGGGTACCGGTAATCATGACGAGCTGGCGGTTCTCAATGAAAACATCTCGCAGCAATTCAGGCAGGGAACAGAATGGTTTCCGTTTATTCAGAATATTTTCTACTTCCACATTCCCCCGTGGAATTGCATTTCCAATAACAAACAGGTCCGGTTCATTTGTGTTTGCAAGGTCAAAAGGTTGAATGGAAATCCCCTTCCCTTTCAGAGCATCGCTCATTGGCGGATAAATCCCTTTGTCGGAGCCTGTAACTTTAAAACCCCTTTCCTTTAATCCAATAGCAACGTTGCCCATACCGGTACCACAAATCCCGACGAAATGGACATGAGAATACGGGAATAAGGTTGAATCTGTCATCACTCTTCATCCGTTCTCAGTTTCTCAAGGCGCCCATGTAGAAGCTTGAGAAAACTGGGAAAATAGAAAAGTGAACTGGCCCAGCAGAAAACGACGCCAAGAATGCTTGTGAAGCCCAGACTTACAAATCCCTCAAAATGGCCAATGAATAAGGATCCAAACCCGAAAACAGTCGTAATTGAGGTCAGCGTAATAGCCTTGCCTGTATGTATGATAGTATCAGCAATATCACCAGTCTTGCCGGCAATAAATCTGTCCAGAAGGTGAATCCCGTGATCAATTCCAATTCCAATAATCATCGGCGTGGCCATGAAATTGTACAGAGTAATGTTTTGTCCGGAAAGCTTCAATACTCCCAGCATCCAAATGATGCCCGACACCAACGGGAAGAAAGACAACGCCGTTTTCAGCAGACTCCTCTGATGAACTGCCACAATGGAAAATACGAAGAGCAGGGAAAGCAGTGTTGCTACATAGAAATTCTCCCGGATCAATCTTTTGATTTCATTCACCATAATCTCTATTCCCGTCAGATAACTGCCATTCCATTTCTGCTGTTCCAAGAAGTCATTTATCCGCTGAACAAGAATCCTCATTTTCTGCTTGTTCCAGGTTTCCACCTTCGGATAAATGCTCACGATCATCTCCACATGTCCCTCCCGTTCGTGAACCAACCTTGAAAAAAGCGGTGCCATAGGAGACTGAAGAACTTCATGGAGAGAAAGAGGTGTTTTGATTTTCAAGCTCTTCCCCAATGAGTCAATGTAATTCAAACAGGATTCATCACAAACCATTCCCGCCTCATCGAAATCCCGTTTAAACCGCTTTCCGATATCTCCGGGAAGCGGCCGCGAGGACAGGTAACCGATATTTTGCAACTGCCGATCCATAGGGGGAACAATAGAGTAAATGGATTCTACTTTAGCAATATTCTGAGTGCTCAGATACGATTGCAGCTTTTCATAGCGACTTGACAGTTCTTTCTCATTTTCCGCTGACAGGATAAGGGATAACGCTCGAAACGAAGCTTTCAGTTTATCCGTAATCTGAGTCTGCAGCCGAATGGCGGGGTTTGTCTTGCTTCGCAGGTGACGCATGTCTGTCGTGAATCTTAGCTGCGTGGCTGACAGAAAGAGCACTACTGTGAGGATTGAAAATACGCTAAACATCAGTTTGTAATGACGGTCAATTAGTTTGTGAAACAGGTGAAGTCCAAAACTGGTCAGCCCTTTCGGCTTATATAGTTTCCGACGCATCAGAAACATCAATGGAAGAACAGCGCAGACCGCCAGCAATGTGCAAAGAATCCCGAGGGAAGAAATTATTCCAAATTCCCGAAGGCCTCGAAAGGAAGAGACGCTCATTGCCGAAAATGCTGCCGCCGTAGTCAATGCTCCGGCAATAGTAGATGCCCCTGTTTCCGACATCGTCTTATTCAAAGCCTTGCGAACATCCGCCTGTTGAACTATTTCATCCAGGAAACGCGAATAGATATGAATGGCAAAATCAATGCCCAATCCGACAATAATTGCAGCGCTCACCGATGTGAGAATATTTAGCTTTCCCACCACAAAGTAAGCCAGTCCGAACGTCCACAGTTCGCCCAGAAGCAGCGGGACCACCGCATAAACAACGGAAAAAGGGTTCCGGTAAGCCACAACAAAAGTCAGGATAACAAGAAGAAATGACAATAGAAAGGTAGATGTCATGTCATTTTGCATCACCTCACGGTCGAAATGGGTGATGGCGTGGACACCGGTAAATCTCGCACTAAGTGGACATGGTTCGTCCAGTTCCTCGTGATAGGCTTTCATGGCAGAGTCTCTGGTTTCAATCAGATACCTCATCACGCTTTCTGTATATGCCATATTGTCCGCACTGTCAGTCGGTGTCAGGAATGCCAGGAAAAGAGTATGGTCTCTGGACGCGTAGTAACCATCTGGGAAATCAAGTGCGTACTTGCCTTTCATCTGGGAAGAAAGGGATGAAAGCATTCCCAGTAACCTCAGCGGGTCCTGTTCTACGAGCAATGAACTGCCTGTCCCGGTTTCGAGAAGCTCCCGGTTCTTGAGAATGATCGATTTCATAGCCTCAGGCTCCATTCTGTTCACGAAGGCAGGCAATTCCTTGTCAGGAATCAACAGACTGACATGGCTAAGGAAAAAGGGATTAAAAATGAGTTTTAATTTACCGGACAGGTTGTAATCAACTCCATGAAGCAGTGTACTATAGCGTTTGTCCTTCTTTAGAGTCTCCATGAAGATATCCATGAACATTTCTTCATTCTGAACGTTCCCGTCCGGCTGTTCCACAGCAAGAACAATATCTTCAGACACCCCAAAATCTTTCACCACGTGAAGGTAATTGCTTACCTGACGGTTCTTTACAGGCAGAAGATCCGCGATGGAATTCGA
The DNA here is from genome assembly GCA_964599895.1 of uncultured Holophagae bacterium. Lineage (GTDB taxonomy): Bacteria > Acidobacteriota > Holophagae > Thermotomaculales > Thermotomaculaceae > UM-FILTER-49-7. Next base: position 27,390 of record CAZRHT010000012.1, on the reverse strand, counting down.
GTAGGTCAGGCGACTGATTCCATAACTGCATACAGCCGTAAGTGCGATAATCCCCACAAATACCAGAAATCGATGTGTACTCAGAAATTCAACCCAGAACTTCGCTATTCGTCTCATATATAGATTTTACCATTCTCCAGTCGCAAGCTGAACAGCAAAAATGGAAACCCTTCATTTGCCAAGTTGTTTAAAATATGCTGAAATACAGACAAGTCAGCGTCAAGGAGTGAACCGTGGGAGGGAAACAACCCCGAATTCAGCATACTATTCTTACCTGGATGATTGTATTAACAATTGTCCCCATTGCTCTTGTGTCTTATCAAGGCTATCATTGTGCAAGACAGGCCCTTGTCGAAACACAGGATGTACATCTTCAAGCTATCCTCCGCACAAAAAACAACCAGATTGAGCGCATCCTGGATGTTGTGCGTTCAGACCTTCATCTTCTTTCTATTCTAACTTTTTCAAATGTCCAGGAACCAGAAAAAGGCTGTTGTCAATCCCCGTCCTGCACCTGCAATCCTCTATCGAAAGCCCTTGGAGAAAAAGACTATTACGCCAATCTGATTGCCTTTGATTCCAATTGGAAAGTCATCGGCAGCGCACGCTCCCTCCCGTCTCCTGTGCACCTTCCGGAAACATTCAAAACATCCCTTGAAACAACAGCCGGGCTTGTTTTTTCGAATCTTATGGAGACTGAAAACGGTCCTGAAATCCTCACTGGCTGCCCGCTGACCGGGCAGCAGACGGGTAGCAGAGGATTCATCACCGGTGCGTTGAATCTGGGTCCGATTGTAAAACCCATTCTTTCTAACCTGACCGGCATAGGGTCTACAGGCCGCGTCATCCTCGTATCCAACTCGGGAAAAATGATTCTATTTGAAAATGGCAATCTTCATCTTCGCGAACCCAATCAAATGATTCAAGCCTTGTTAAAAACACTCCCTGAAGAAACCTCGACTCCTCAGGTTCTGACTTTCCCTGATACAGGGAAAATCCTGGTAGCCAGCATGAAAATTTCAACACTGAACTGGCGAATGTTTCTGATAACATCTTATTCAGATACCTTCAAATGGCTTAATATCTTACGAAATAGGGCCATTCTTACTGGTATTGTCGTTTTTATACTGGTTCTATTTGTTGCTTCAAAAATGGCGGCCAGTATTTCTCGACCCCTGAAAATACTGTCGGGAACGGCGTACAGCATCGCTTCCGGTCAAATTGCAAAACGCGTGCCCCCACTTCCAGGAAGAGAAGCGGCAGATGTCGCAAACGCATTTAATCGGATGATGAACAGCCTGAATACTCTTCAACAGGAACTGGCGCATTCCGCTTCACTGGCCGCTATTGGCCAACTCAGCTCGAGCATTGTCCACGAAATGAGAAATCCGCTTTCTTCCGTCAAAATGAACCTCCAGGCTCTTCGTGAGAAGGTTAAGAACGACTCGGATTATCTGGAACTCTCTGAAATCGCACTTTCCCAGGCTGCCAGACTTGAGAACATGTTGACCGAACTTCTGGGATACGGGAAAGCCATGGAATTGCACCGTCTTCCTTTCAGTGTGCATGAATTTGTAAAGAGCTGTGTAACAGAGGCTAACGCGCTGGCCACAGAAAAAAATGTGAAGATCCGTGCCGAAATCCCTTCCTCCGAAACAACCATTTCCGGTGACAGAGAGCTTCTATACCGAGCTGTCGTCAACCTGTTGCGCAATGCGGTTGAGGCTACACCTCAGGGTAAAGCTGTTACAATTTCCGTTCAGGCAGAGGCGGGATCTCTCGCGTTCACAGTGCTAGACGAAGGGCCCGGCATTCCAGCAGGCATTCTTGAAGAAATCTTCAAACCCTTCATTACCAGCAAGGAAAACGGAACGGGTCTGGGATTGGCCAATGTGAGGAAAATCGCCCGACTCCATGGCGGGACGGTTACTGCTGAAAACATGGAAACTGGCGGGGCACGTTTTGTGATCCGCATACCTCAGGAGGAGCAACAAATATGAGCAGAATTCTTGTAATTGACGATGACAAGAGCATTTGCCGGTCTCTTCAACTCCAATTGAGGCAGAAAGAACACACTGTAGAAACAGCACAAACGGCCTCAGCAGGAGCAGCTTTGTTTGACAGCTCCTCTCCCGACCTTATCTTTCTGGATGTAACGCTCCCGGATGCCAACGGACTGGATCTCCTTTCGGAATTTCAAAAGAAGGCCCCCCTTCTACCAGTAATTATGATTACCGGAAGACAGGACACTTCCCTTATCATTGAGGCAATGCAGCGAAATGCCCTTGACTACATCCGCAAGCCACTCAATATGGACGACGTGTTCATTGCAATCGAAAAAGCCCAACTCCAGGCATCAAGAAATGCCGCTATAGTTCCAGATAAATCTGAATATTCGGCATCACCCTACAGCATTGTAGGAGCAAGCAAAGAGATGCTAGAAGTCATTAAACAGGTGGGCCGGCTTTCACAGAACACCTTTCCGGTTCTCATTCAAGGGGAAAGCGGTACAGGGAAGGAACTGGTCGCCCGTGCCCTCCATACGGCCTCTACCCCGACTGAACCATTCGTGGCCGTAAATTGTGCAGCCATTGTACCCACTCTCCTTGCATCCGAATTATTCGGCCACGAAGAGGGTTCTTTTACGGGGGCAAAGGGAAGACGGATCGGGAAACTGGAATTTGCGGGGAAAGGCACCTTTTTTCTGGATGAAATCGGAGAGATTCCTTCCGATTTTCAAGCTCAGCTGCTTCGGGTCCTACAGGAGAAGGAATTTGAGCGGGTCGGCGGAAACCAGGCTGTTCCGATGAAGGCTCGCATCGTGGCGGCAAGCCACAGCGACCTTCAGGACAAAGTAAAACAAGGGATATTCCGGGAAGATTTATTCTATCGGCTCTCGGTCGGTGAAGTCATTATCCCACCCCTTCGTGCAAGACCGGATGACATCCCTGTTCTGGCTACACACTTCCTTCAGAAACACGCACTTTCCACCCAAACACCTGTTTCAGGTATTGAACAGAAGGGCCTTGATACACTTTTGGAACATAGCTTTCCAGGCAATGTTCGGGAACTGGAAAACATCATTGCCCGCGCATTGATTCTATCCAACACCGGTATACTCTCAGAAATGGATATCCGAAACGCCATTCGTTCAGATGGCAGCCATAAAATCCCGGGGCGAATCTTATCTCTTTCTGAAGTCGAAAAGAACCATATTGAAACTGCCCTCGAGTTTTACAAATGGAACATCAGCCAGACTGCAAGGAAACTGGAAATTTCTCCCACAACTCTTCGAAAAAAGATTTCAGACTACAAGATTCAAAAGCACTCGGTTTAAGTAACATGAGAATTAAGGTAAAAAAAGGAGGCCGACCGGCCTCCTTTTTTTGTCACCAAATTATGGAAAACTTATAATGAATCAAACACCTTTTGTGCTTCTTCCCTGCCTTCAAATTGAGGAAATTTAGTCAGCAGGTCATTGAGAATTCTTTTCGCATCTTTGTTGTTCTTAACAGACAGATAAAGCCCTGCGAGGTTTTTCAGGAAACTCGCATCCGCTTTCAGTCCATTCTTGTAAGCAAGGTTCAAGTATTCAGCCGCTTTAGCATTGTGCTTCAACGCCATCTCTGTCATTCCATATACATAAAGAAAACTCACTTCATTCGAGGTCCCCTTCTTGTTCTTCAGATACTGGTCGAAAAACCCTTCAGCTTCTTTAAATTGATGCAGGTTATAATGACAGACACCGCTGAGGTACAAGGCATTCTGATCGTCCGGTTTCAGGTTCAGGATTGGCTTCAGATAAGTCAATGTCTGATCAAATTTATGTTTGCTGAAAGATAGTCGCGCCATTGTCGTGCACAGACCCGGATTTTGTTCTCCAAGCTGAAATGCTTTCTCAAGAGATTGGTAGGCATTTCCATAATCCTTCTTTTTCAGGTAGATGTTTCCAAGAGTTACGTAAACAGACGATAAGTCCTGATGCTCTTTTTTGATCTCATTCAAGACCTTTTCCGCATCATCCAGTTTTCCGGCTTTCAAAAATTTATCAGCCTGCGCCAGTCTTTTTTTCGTCTTTCTGTCCAACTCAATATACTTATCCAGAATCAGATCATGGACATGAAAAAGATCCCCGACCGCCTTGTCTATACGAAGCGGCATCTGTGTTTTCTTAAATCCCTTCTGCCCCTTTACTATGAGGACATAATCTCCCGGAACAGGAATGCCTTCCATCTTATAATGCCCATTTTTATCCGTTTTTGCCCATCCCACCTTCTTCAGGTTTTCCACATTCCGGCTGTCCGTGCTTACTGACGCGACATTGCTTCGGCCCCATCCGGGAGAAACGGAACTGTCCTGCGCACCCAATGTATCCCCACTGTGCTCAGAAACACCGCCGGACACGAGCTCCCGCAGCTCCACCATGCAATCAGCGACCGGATTCCCGCCCCGGGTCATAACCTTCCCCTCGATTGAAACATAATCAAATTGCTGATAGAGTTTTTGTCCCAACAATGGGAGAGTCAGAATAACCGCCAAAAGTAAAACCTTTTTCACCTGTTCCTCCTGCAGGATTCACGTCCTATCAAAAGAGCGTAACAATCCTGATGACTTATTCTCTTCCTCTTACGGAATTCACAGAGAATTGTATGTATCCTCAGCCATTTTTCGTCCATTAAATTCCGGAAACTTTCCCAGCAGATCTTTCAGAATAACCTTGGCCTCCGCTTTCTTATTCTGCTTCAGATAGGCATTTGCCAGGGTTTCGAGAAAGGCTGGATTAGCCCGCCAACCATTCTTATATGCTTTGTTTAATAAATCGGCAGCATTTCCGTAGTGCTCCAATGCGTCTTCAGTCATTCCATACACATATAGAAAGTTGACGTCATGATTGTCCGACCCTTTGATTTCAGCGTATTTCTTAAAATAGGGTTCTGCTTCTTTGAACTTCTTCATATTGAAATGGCTGAGCCCGCCAAGGTACAGTCCCATCAGATCTTTTGGATTTGACTCCAGGAATACGTCTATGAATTCAGCACTCTGATTGAAATCCTTCATTGAAAAGGCAATCTTTGCGGACGTCATGCACAAAGTGGGATTCTTATCTCCCAGATCAAACGCTTTTGAGAATTCACTAAGGGCCCCCTTGTAGTCTTTCTTTTTCAGACGAATGTTGCCCAGGCTCACATGGACCTCACTCAGGTTGGCATTCCGGGAATTTGCCTCCAGCAAAAGTTTTTCGGCACCATCCAGGTCTCCCTTTTTCAACAAGTTACTGCTTTTTTTCAGCAACTTACGGGTCTTGGAATCAATGTCCTGGTATTTGTCCAGAATCAAATCATTTATCTTAACCACTTTGCCTTTCCCGCTGTCTACACTGACGGGAATCTGGGCTTTCTTGAATCCCTTCGCCCCCTTCACAACAACAAGATAGCTGCCCGGTGACGGAATACCCTTTATCGAATATATTCCCTTTTCATCTGTACGTCCCCATCCGGCCTTATCCAGTTTGGACACATTTCGTGAACCCGTGCTGATGACGTCGGACTCACTGCCCCCCTGGCTGACGGTTCGTATTTCTACCATACAATTGATAACCGGGTCTCCCCCACGGCTCACCACTTTGCCGGTTACAGTCACATAATCAAATTTCTGGTACAGGTTCTGCCCCAGAGCTGAGAGCACTGAGACAAGCAAAATTGCCGTTATAAATATTGATTTCCTCATTTTGTCTCCTCGAAAACAATAAAAAAAGGGGGGTTACCCCCCCCATTTATTCCACTTGCCCTTAGAATTTCAGGCTAGCCCCGAAGTAATAGGAACGCGGCATTGTATAACTGGCTACATTTCCAAACGTGTCATACGCTTCGTCCATAACCGGTGCGTGGGTGGTTACATAGTCCGTATATGCCTGTGTACCAGGAGTCGCGGTGGTGTCATAATGACCAAAACCGATCGTATTGTACACATTGATGGGAGCGCGGACATTCAGGACGTTGAAAATATCGGTGTACAGAGTCAGTGACATCTCCTGCCAGACCTTGAAATTGAACTGGTATTCAAGGTGCAGATCCGCTCGGCTCCAGGACGGCAGTTGTCGGGACCCTCTCTTTTCATAGTACGGATACTGGTAACTGGAACCCGAACCCGGTATCTCATCGTCAACCTGCATCCGCGCGGCCCAGGCAGCACCGGTAAGGAACTGGTAGTTGAGACCTACGGTGAATCCGCCAGTGGTATATGAACCATTGAACTTCAGCACGTGAGGATGATCGGTACCGAGCCTTCCATACCAGTTGTACACGTCGTACACAGAATCCAGATAAACCGTTGAGTTATCCGCTGTGGAGTAACCTTTGGTACTGGAAAATGTGTAAGAGGCGAGAAACTGGAAACCATCATCAGACAGCTTTTTCTGAAGAGTCAGCATTACCGCCTTATACTCACGCCATTTACCTTTAACAGTCTGGAATGTCCAGACCCCATCAGCGTCGAAATCTGAATCTTCATAGGTATCTTTCCATTCTCTGTGCCACAGATTAATGCCCGCAGACATATTTGGTGATAACTGTTTCTCATACCCAACTGTAAATTCATCCATGTATGCTGGCTTTATGCTACCCAGAATCTGTGCGTCTCCGGCATTTCCGTAGGTATTGGTCCGGTAGAATGTCCAGAGTTCCGGGTGATCCGCTGGATTGATCGCCAACCAGTCATTGTGGTTGCTCCAGGGTTGCCCATAAGCACCACTGGCAAGATCAATCGGCCAGATGTAGTAGTTGTCCCGTGTGTACAACTGATCCGGCTGACTGTTCGTGACCACCCAGTTTCCGGTTGCCTCGTAGTAACGGGAGAAGGATCCGTGGATACTGTCCCCGTCGAGGTCATAGGCAAACCCAACTCGCGGAGACACTGTATCCCCAAAGCTATTCTTAACGACTTCCTGATGATTCAGGTTTTCCAGTTTCAGTTCCTCGGTTCGCACGCCGAGATTCAGTGTCAATCTGTCTGTCACCGACCACTTGTCCTGCGCAAACAGGGCTTTGTACTTTTCGTAGGTGGTGGCAAAAGGCCGATCATCGTGGTATTGATAATAGTCTACTTCATCATAATCCACATACCATTCTACACGATAGCCGCCATTCCATGCATAGGACCTTGATCCGTATTCAGAGTCTCTGGATTCCAGACCGACTTTGAGGTCGTGTCCGCCCCAGCTTGTATCCATGAACTTGGACCATGTGGCGCTTACAGAATTAAACTTACGGGTCGAGATGTAGCGAGTATCCGCCACACCATTACTCGAAAGATAGTACCAGCCCACGCCCGTATAATACAACATGAAGGGATTTTGCGGCGTGGTCCACTGGTCATTGACCGGAACCTGATTCAGGGGACTGCTGTTTTCCTGGTACTTGAAGGTGAAGAAAGAATCATTGCTCATCACCCAGTTCCATTCCAGATAGGCCACGTGGCCGCCCTGTTCCTGTGTAACCTGGAACGGGTCTTCGTACTCAGTATAGTTTCGATAGGCCGCATTGGGGAAACTGATGGGATCTTCACTGTAGAAGGCCTGGAAGCTATGGTTTTCGTTGAGCTGATAAGTCAGCTTGACTGAAAAGTAATGGCCAGAGTACGAAGGTGTAATCTGCGTCTGCGCCTCCGAAGTCTGGAGCAGAAAATCGTCAATAGATGAATAATGGTAAGACGCTTTCTTCTTGTCACGAGTTTCGTAGGCGACAAAGAACCATAACTTGTCCTTGATGATGGGACCACCCAGGGTCAGGGACCAGCGATTTTCTGTCGTAAATTTTGTGGAAGCAGCCGGATCATCACCAAATGACTTACCAGCGTCGCCGCTGTTCCAGTCGATTTTCGACGTCAGGAAACGGACACTGCCGTGGAACTGGTTACCACCGGACTTTGTAACCAGGTTGACCACCGCGCCCTGTCCACGACCGAATTCGGCGCTGACACCACCGGTAACCACCTGTACTTCATCAATTGTGTCAAAGTTCAGTGCAGTGCCCCATGTATGGGTCAGCGGGTCAGTGGTGTCCGCACCATCAACCATATAAATATTATCAGAATCCGAGCCACCGAGCATATAGGGGTTGTTCCCCTCAATGGCACCCGGCATAATGGACATAACGGCCTGGTACTGACGGTCATTACCGATCTTGGTAATGAATTCCGATGTCACATTTGTGGCTGTGGAACTGGTTGTCGTATCCACGAGGGGTGCCTCGGCTGTGACCACGATCTCTTCGGCAACCGCCGACCCTTTCATCTCTACGTTAATGGTTACGGTAGTACCCAGTGGGAGTGCGATATTTTTCCGCACGTAGGGGCTGAAGCCGGACAATGTTGCGTCCAGCTTGTAATTCTGTCCAGCCGGAATCAAGTTAAACCGATACGTGCCCTTTTCATCGGAAACGACGGCACGTTGGCCCATCAAGCTGGGACCGGTTAGCTTAAGGGTGACGCCGGGAAGCGCCTTACCGTCTGTCGTCACCTTACCGGTCAGAACACCATATTTTTCCTGCGAAAAACCAAGTGTTGCAATCACCAGCATTAGAACCCATACAAACTTTTTCATACGTTTGACCTCCATTAGTAATTAATAGTTACATTTGTAACACCATAAAGTAATTTCCCTATTCTTCCTCCTTTCATTTTTATTGAAACTTGAAAGTATCTTTGCATAACCCCCCGGACTTGTCAACACGTTTTGGTCCGGAATTTTGCAAAATTGGATCGTATCCGAAGATGACCCATTGAATTAATGGCCTCATAAAGGGGATTCCTCCCAATTTCTGAATCGCTCTTTCAAGTTTTGAAATAGTCACCTCTTTTCTTCGCGTCCTTTCAACACCATTTGCGCATATCATAACCTTATTGGCATCCTATTTTTTGTTGGCATATTATATTTCGTTATGATTTTGTAAAAATCCCACCGCTTCCATTAGGGGGTTGGGAAAAAAATCATTCGACGCGATTTTCTCTCCCGATGGTGCTATTGAAACGCATGAATGAAGATGTTGTTGATTGTACCCTTTGAAATGGCCGAACCATAACAATGGAAAGAGGGTTCTTATCACTTTGAGTCATTTTATGTGCTACACTTTTTCAGGAAGTTTGAAAAAGGGAACACCCGCAAACTCTTGAGAAGGAGGTTTTCTTGAAAACACTGCTTTCAGGGAATGAGGCAATTGCCAGAGGAGCGTACGAGTTCGGTTGCGTGTTTGCAGCCGCCTACCCCGGAACTCCCAGTACTGAAATACTGGAAAATGTAGCAAAATATAAAGAAATTAAGAGTCAATGGTCCCCCAATGAGAAAGTGGCCATGGAAGTCGCCATCGGCGCAGCTATGGCGGGCGCCCGCTCGCTTTGCGCCATGAAACACGTAGGCGTGAACGTGGCTGCCGATCCGCTCATGAGCTTTGCTTTCATGGAAGTAAAAGGTGGCTTTGTACTGGTATCTGCAGATGATCCCGGCATGCATTCTTCGCAGAATGAACAGGACAACCGAAACTATGCAAAATTCGCAAAAATTCCGGTTCTGGATCCCAGCGATTCAGCTGAGGCAAAGGATTTTGTCGGCAAAGCTTTTGAAATCTCAGAAACCTTTCACGCTCCGGTTATACTTCGAACCACAACCCGGACATCTCACGGCAAAGGACTCGTCCAGTTGGCAGATCCGATGGAACGAAAAGTCAGCGGATTTGAAAAGAACTTTGAAAAACTGGTGGTTCTGCCTATGAACGCCCGGAAACTCAGAGTCGAGGCGGAAGCCCGCCTTCGAAATCTGGAAGCTTTTGCGGAAGAAACTGACCTGAATTTTGAGGAAAAGGGAGAAGGCCGAGTTGCATTCATCACGACTGGTATTGCTCATGTGCACCTGAAAGAAATTCTACCTGCAGCGCCAATCTTGAAAATTGGTATGCCCTACCCCCTTCCGATGAAAAAGATTCAGGACTTCGTGTCCCGTTTCGACAGAGTCATTGTAGTTGAAGAGCTGGATCCCTTTGTGGAGGAGCAGATCCTAGCCGCCGGTATTGATGTGGAAGGAAAAAATCTGATCCCCGGTATCTGGGAGCTGAATCCAGAGATAATCCGGGACGTTCTTGAAAAAGAAGGAATAATCCCTGAAAAGAAGCGCCAAAAGACCACAAAAGCCGATGCTATCCCCAGGCCACCGGTCTTCTGCCCCGGCTGCCCCCATCTGGGAATATTTCATGCATTGAAAAAGGCGAAAGCGCAGGTTGTTACAGGGGACATCGGTTGCTACACCCTTGCCGCCATCCCGCCCTTTAATAGCATGGACACCTGCGTATGCATGGGTGCCTCAATCGGAAATGCGATCGGAATTGAGAAAGCTACGGGCTCTGGCATCGGGATCGCTGCAGTGATTGGCGATTCCACTTTTACCCACTCCGGTCTCACCGGTCTGGTAGACGCCATTATGAACAACAGCCATATAACCATTGTAATTTCAGACAACAGCATCACGGCAATGACCGGCGGGCAGCCCGATCCCCGGACCGGCTGGGATCTTCACCGGCAACCGAATGCAAAAATGGATTTTGAAATCGTGGCCCGTGCAATGGGAGCTGAACATGTGTACCCTGTGGACCCCACAGACATGGCTCAAACATTTGACGTGGTAAAACGGGAACTGGAAGCCGACCATCTGTCGGTGATTATCAGTCAGGCTCCCTGCGTGCTTTATCCGAAAAAGGTAAAACGGGATAAGTTCTTCACTTTTCTGAACAACTGTACTGCATGTTCGATGTGTTCCAGAATTAATTGCCAGGCCATTACTCGGTCCAGTGAATTGACGGAAAAGGGCCGCAACAAGTGGCATATCAGTGAAGATCTCTGTACCGGTTGCGGGCTCTGCATTCAGATGTGCAAGTTTGACGCAATCCGCCCAATTTCCAGGAAGGGAGAATAAATATGACAAACACGAATATTCTTCTGGTTGGCGTTGGCGGCCAGGGCATTCTGCTGGCCAGCGAAGTAATGAGTGAAGTATTCCGCCGAGCCGGTTTTGATGTAAAGAAAAGCGAAGTTCATGGAATGGCCCAACGTGGTGGGGTCGTTTCATCCCATGTTCGGTTTGGGGAAAAAGTTTATTCACCGATGATTGAGGAAGGGGACGCGGATATCATGCTGTCTTTTGAACTGATGGAAGCGCTCCGATGGGAACATTACCTGAAACCTGACGCCTTTCTTGCCACCTCAAATGTGCGGATGGTACCGCCGATCTGCAACAGCGGCAAGATAATTTACCCCGATGACACATGTGAACAGCTGAAAAAGGTGCGTCCCCAGGCCCGGGTCCTGGATATTGAGAAAACACTTCAGGAAGTAGGAAACTCTAAGGTAACAAACGTGATCATGTTGGGTGTGCTGTCCACCATTTTGAAAATCGCGGAAAATGACTGGCTGGATGTCGTGAAAGAAGCGGTGCCACCAAAGCTGATTGACGTCAACGTGAAAGCGTTTACCGCTGGCCGGGAGTTCCTTAAGGGCTGAAACTTTTTGAGAGGGAGAACAACCACCCATGCAACTGAATGATGCTCTGGATATTTTTCTCAACAGCTTTATCGGTCGCAATGATCCTGAGCTCAGGGACTCACTGTCCACAATCACATTCGTGTCGGAGAAACAGAAAAAGGACATCCTCTTCCTTGAAGGTGAAGAGGGGGATACAATTTACTATCTCATTTCCGGAATTGTCAAACTCTCTCGAACCAACCCGGAGGGAAAGGAAGCTGTGGTTCATTTTGTCCATTCCGGAGAAATGTTCGCGGAAATTTTATTTTACACTGAGAGCCGATATCCAGTTACTGCAACTGTCCTGGACAACGCTGTTCTCCTTGGAATTTCGGCTGGAAAAATGGCCCGACTCCTTGAAACATCTCCTGGCTTTTCCATGCGACTCATCGGCCTTCTGGCCAGGCGTCTTCAGTACTTTGTCACAATGATTGAACAGCTTGTTACTTCAGATGTCCGGCAGCGATTCATTGCCTACCTCGTTCATCTTTCTGAGGATCGGAAGAACACTCGCTTTCGTCTGCCCGTTCCAAAAGGGGAACTGGCTACCCTTCTGGGGACCACACCGGAGACCTTTTCCAGGTTGCTCCATCAATTGGACAGCGAGGGTGTAGTCAAAATTCATGGCAGGGAAATCACCTTATTGAAGGTCCCGTCTCAGGAGACATAATTGACCTTCAGAGACAAAAAAAGGGGAAGCTTTCGCTTCCCCTTTTTTTGTCTGTTCTTTTATTTACGCAAGCTTCTTCAGTTCTTCTGTCAATGCGGGAATGACCTTGAAAAGGTCCCCGACAATTCCGAGGGATGCGATATTGAAAATGGGAGCGTCTTCATCCTTGTTTATCGCAATAATGAATTTGGAGGACCCCATTCCGGCAATGTGTTGAATAGCTCCGGAGATGCCACAAGCAATGTAGACAACTGGAGAAACAACCTTTCCGGTCTGGCCGACCTGATGGGAATGTTCAATCCATCCTGCATCTACTGCGGCACGGGATGCTCCAACTGCGCCACCAAGGAGTCGAGCAACTTCCTCAATAAGTGGAAAGTTCTCGGGCCCTTTCAGTCCGCGTCCACCGGAGACTACAATTGCGGCCTCTCCCAGCTCCACTTTCCCACCTTCTTTCAGTTCAGTGGAAACTACCATACCTTTCGGAGAAATTCCCGCAGCATCTACTTTTACTACTTCCGGGGCTGAAGAATTTTCTTCCAGAGGAAACACGTTGCTGCGAAGGGTTACCATCTGAATGTCCGATTTGAATTTCACTGTCGCTATGGCTTTTCCGGAATAAACGGGCTTGATCGCCACCAGCTTTCCATCGGCCACGTCCAGGCCCGTTATGTCAGAAACCAACCCGGCTTCAACCCTGGCCGCAACACGGGGAGACACATCCACACCCATTGTTGTAGCAGGAAATAGAATCACAGTTGCGCCTTGCTCCTTTGCCACATTTGCAGTCGCTTCGGCAAAGCCATCGGCAGAATATTGATCCAGGGAAGCACCTTCCATTACAAAAACTTTGTCCGGCCCGAACTTCTTTACTTCATCTACTGCCTGATCCGCCCCCTTTCCCATCAATAGTGCCGCAACCGGCACAGATAGTTTGGACGAGAGTCTTTTCCCTTCACTTACCGCTTCTTTCGAGGCCTTTTTCAAAACGCCATCTCTTTGTTCTGCAAATACGAGTATCATGATTTCTCTCCTTACAGCGCTTTGGCTTCGTTTTTCAGGAAGGCAACGATTTCTTTCGCGGCAACTTCCGGTTCCACTTCAAGCTTCTTGCCAGCTTCACGTGCAGGCGGCAATTCCAGGCTCGCAAATTCGGTCCTGCTACCCGCAGCGCCCACCTCATCCGCAGACAGGCCCAGATCGGCCACTGTCAGTTTTTCAATGGGTTTACGTTTGGCTTGCATAATACCACGGAGTGCCGGATACCGAGGTTCGTTGAGGCCTTTCTGCGCCACAACCACAGCCGGCAGGGAAACTTCCACAGTTTCTCGGCCGCCCTCAATTTCCCGCTCACCCTTGATTTTGTCTCCATCAACTTCAAGCTTAACACACATCCCGATGTGGCCAAGACCCGCCATTTCAGCAACCATCTGGCCTACTTGAGTATTGTCTGTGCCAACACCCTGTTTCCCGAAGAAAACGAGATCAGGATTCAACTTCTTTACCACCGCAGCCAGCGCCTTTGCTGTGGCATAAGAATCAGCCCCCTCAAAGGTACTTTCTTCCAGATGGACTGCTTTGTCACAACCCATCGCAAGAGCTGTCCTGAGCGCCGCTTCTCCGCGGTTTGGCCCCATAGTGGCAACTGTGACTTCACCGCCGAGAGCTTCCTTTCGAAGCAATGCTTCTTCAATAGCAATCTCGTCGTAGGGGCTGACAATGAAGTTCACGCCATCTTCAACGATAGACTTCCCGTCCCCGGCAATCTGGATTTTGGTTTCCGTGTCGGGAACCTGTTTAACAAAGACTAAATAATTCATGCTTTCCTCCACATCGTGTTGTAGATTTTTTAATTTTAGACGAGAAATCAGATCCAGTCAAGCGTAAAATGAATGAATACTCATTCAGATAAGAGGCGCCACATTCTCAATGCCTGTCTGGTATCAAAAACATCGTGAACACGGATTACCCCTGCACCTTTAGTAGCGGAAAACAGGGCAACGGCTATACTCGGAGCCAACCTGGCACCCAATTCAAGACCAAGCAATCGGCCAATCATGCTCTTCCTCGATACGCCAATCATAAGCGGATAGCCAAGCAAAGTCAGTTCATTCAGATTCTGTAAAAGCGCAATGTTGTGATTGTCATTCTTCCCGAATCCAATTCCGGGGTCTACGACAATCTTATCGGCACGAACCCCGCACCCTACTGCAAGCTCCGCCCTTTCCTGGAGAAAATCTCTCACTTCTCCCACTACATCTGTGTAACTCGGATTCATTTGCATATTCCCCGGACTACCCTGCATATGCATACCCAGGTATCCCACATCACTTTTTGAAACAATTGAGAACATTGAGGTGTCAAATCTTCCGAAAGAAATGTCGTTTACGATTCCCGCGCCCGCGTCAATTGCCTCTTTCGCAACTCTGCTTTTACATGTATCTACTGAAATTGGAATGTCCGTTTCCTTTTTCAATTTTGAAATAACTGGAATTACCCGGCGCAGTTCTTCTTCCAGTGTCACCGGCTCCGCGCCCGGCCGTGTAGATTCGCCTCCGATATCCAGGATATCGGCCCCTTCTTCCACCAACCTTACCCCATGGGCAATTGCGGCATCTATCTCCTTGAATTTTCCACCATCAAAGAAGGAATCGGGTGTTACATTTACAATACCCATCACAAGAGGAAGTTCCCCCCTGTGGCAAATGCCAAAAGGGCGGACTTCTTTTTCATTTTCAAGATTTTCATTCAGCTCAGGCATTTATGCCTCTTCTGTGGTAATTTCCTCATTTGTATCTTTTGCCGGCTTCTTGCCCTTCACAATTTCCATCACTTCATCAGCATCCATCACCTCTTTCTCATAGAGGGTTTCCGCCAGTTCAATAAACTTCTCCCGATTTTCATCCAGAATCTTCGAGGCTGTCTCATATCCATTTCGGATGAATTCGGAAATGGTGTCATCAATTCGTTGAGCTGTTCTTTCCGAATAGTTGTTGTGCCGGACAAGATCTTTTCCAAGAAAAATTTCGTCTTCCGCAACACCGAGGTTCCACGGACCCAGATCGCTCATGCCCCACTTACACACCATTTTGCGGACCAGATCAGTTGCGACCTCAATATCATTCCCCGCACCCGTTGTAATATGATCCATAAACATTTCTTCCGCCACACGGCCTGCCATCAGAATTGCAATCCTGCATTCAAGATACGATTTTGTGTAGGTATAGCGATCGTCTTCCGGAAGCTGAACCGTCACTCCCAAAGCACGACCCCTGGGGATTGTTGTCACCTTGTGGATGGGATCTGACTCCGGCAACATCACCGCAACAAGAGTATGGCCAGCCTCATGATACGCGGTATTTTTCTTTTCAACATCACTCATGGCAAGGGATTTTCTCTCAAGTCCCATAATGATCTTGTCCTTGGCTTCCTCAAAATCACTCATTTCGACAACACTCTTTTCCTTTCTCGCTGCCAGAAGTGCCGCTTCGTTAACAAGGCTCTGGAGGTCGGCCCCGGAAAGGCCCGGTGTGCCTCTTGCCACCAGGCGCAGGTCCACGTTTTCAGACACAGGCACCTTTCGGGTATGAATTGCTATGATTGCCTCTCGGCCATTTACATCTGGCCGTGACACCACAACCCGTCGATCGAAGCGCCCCGGTCTGAGCAAAGCAGGATCCAGTACGTCCGGACGGTTCGTTGCCGCCATCAGGATCACTCCGTCCCCGCTCTCAAATCCGTCCATTTCGACCAAAAGCTGATTCAACGTCTGTTCCCGCTCATCGTGACCACCTCCAAGACCGGCGCCCCGATGACGGCCCACTGCATCTATCTCATCTACAAAAATAATGCAGGGTGCATTTTTCTTTCCCTGGTCAAACATATCCCTTACACGGGAAGCACCCACTCCGACAAACATCTCAACAAATTCCGAGCCACTGATAGAGAAAAACGGGACTTCTGCTTCACCTGCAATGGCCTTTGCCAGGAGTGTTTTACCGGTTCCCGGAGGTCCCATCAGCAAAACTCCCTTGGGTATCCTCCCACCAAGTTTTGTGAATTTCTTCGGTGTTTTCAAGAAATCTACAATTTCACGCAATTCATCAATGGCTTCGTCTACACCGGCTACGTCTTCGAACGTTACTTTCTTCTGATCATCAATGAGACGGGCTTTGCTTTTACCGAAACTCAGAGCCTTGTTGCCGCCGCCCTGCATCTGTCGCATGAACATCACCCAGATCACAATTAACAGGAGAATCGGGCCCCAGCCGATCAGAACAGCCATCCAGGGATTTTCTTTGTCTTCCTTGACAGTGAATTTCTGCAGCCCCTTTCCTTCCCAGGTCAAAATATCCTTGGACAAATTTTCGTAAAATTCAGGCACTACTGTCGTAAACTTACTGAATTTATGCCCCTGTCCATCCTCATACGGTGTAACAAAGTCTCCGTTAATTTTCTGGCCCTTCATTTCCAGAGAAGAAATGTTACCGCTTTGCCCCTGCACCATGAACGTGCTGAATGGTAATTCGGTGGAAGACTGCTCCACCTGATTGAATATATTAAAAACAAGTACAACTATGACGATGAGAAAGAGCCACAGGAATACATTTTTCATTGTCTGGTTCAAATTCTCGCTCCTCCTTTCGTGAATAGACAGGCTCGAAACCCTTTTCCTGTCGGTATCGCGAATTTTAGCGCATATAAACGGTTAAGTAAACCGCAATTCGATTCGCTTCAGTACCGGTTTCCACTTCCGAAACCATCTTCCTATAGCCCGGAATCCAGATAATCCGGTCCCTGTGTTTCAGCACCGGCATTCTTGTCCGCTCCATCTTTCCCAACCCTCTTTTCTTCATAAAATGACGAATATCACGTATTTCGCGTTCCTGACAAACTGCCTTGTCTTTCTCAAAATCGACTGGCGAAAGTTGAAATGGAAAGGGAAACAGGTATTCATCCAGGAAAAGCACGTTCGGATTATCGCCAGGATGGCTTTCAGTTGGTACCAGAGAAAATACAAATTGTTCCTGAAACCACGACCGGTAGGTTCCCGGTTTCCATATTTCCAGGTTGATGTGCGGCATTTCTCTTAGAAAATAGAGCCACTGGCTGCTCCTCACTACTTGAACGCCCATTTTGGGATGAATCGTCACTTCCCCATAACCGGCACCTCTTGCAAACAGTACAAGTTGATTCAGGCCTTTTGTGGTCATAAAATAAGTGGAACCAGTAGCTTCTTCTACCAGATAAAGGACTATTTCCTTCAAAAGAGGCTTTGAGAGACCATTGAGCAGGGTTCTCTCAATACGGAATCCGCAATCATCCTCCCGAAGGCCCTGGGCTACAAAATGTCGCAGAAGGCTCTTCATTGCAAATAGAGAATCTGTAATATTCTCCGATAGTTGACGCCATTTGCTTCCGGATCCCGGTCCAAATACATTTTTCAGCGAAGGAATAATCTCTGATCGCACACGGTTGCGCAAAAACTTGGGATCCACATTACTGCTGTCCTCCCGGAAATCAACACTGTTTTCCAACAGAAGCCTGCGAATTTCTAAACCCTGCATTGCAATCAGGGGGCAAATGACATTACCCCGAACAGAATGAATACCTGCAAGTCCACGAAGTCCGGCTCCCCTTTGGATATTCATCAACACTGTTTCTGCGTGATCCGATTCTGTATGGCCAAAGGCAATCTTCTCCGCCCCATGTGCCTTTGCAACGGCGTTCAAAAATCGCTTTCGACGTTCTCTTGCCGCCATTTCTATGGACATTCCAGCCATTCCGGCAACAATGCCAGCCGGAATTGTGCCGCCGTGAAAAACTACCCCATTCTTCAGACATAAATCCCTGACAAATGCCAGCTCGTCGTCTGACTCCGGTCTCAATCCATGGTTCAGATGAGCTCCCACCAGTCGAAGATTCAGACGCTTTGCCATTTCTAAGAGTACCTGAAACAGGAAAACAGAATCGGCTCCGCCACTGACACCCGCAACAACACAATCACCGGACTTCAGCATCTGTTTCTCCGAAATTAACCGGCAGCAGTTTTCAACCGCTTCAGAAAACGAATTCACCCAGTGCCTCCCGTCGAGTCATGCTCCGGAGCTTCATACTCTGCCAGCCTGCAGGCAGTTTATTGGTGATTTTCTCCAGAAAATACCGCCCCTCAAATATCAGGAAAGTGGACCCGGAACCCGACAGCATGACTGGAAATCCTTCTTTTCTAATCCCTTGCATCACATCTGCAACTTGTGCCGACATTTTCGAAACAATTCGATCAAAGCTGTTCTCAAGTCCTTCGGATTGTTGTGCCAGCAAGGCCTGAATTTCTCTTATTGACATCTGTTTTGGTGCCGGATAGTTTTCATCCTGATCCAGCAGAGAATACATCTTTTTCGTAGAGAAAGGAATGTCGGGAAATACCGCAAGAACTGAAAAAGGGGCGCTGTCAGGCAAAGGTTCTACCTGTTCTCCCCTGCCGGTTCCGACCGCTGAGCCACCAACAAGAAAAAACGGGACATCGGAGCCCAAGTCACACGCGAGTTTGCTCAATTCATTCCGTGAAAGGGGATTATCCAACATTTTATTCAGGAGCAACAGGGTTCCCGCAGCATCAGAGCTGCCGCCCCCCAGTCCACCTCCTGATGGAATTCTCTTTTCAATATGAATGGATGCGCCACCGGAATAATCGATCTTGTTCAAAAAGGCCTCACACGCTTTCCATGCAAGGTTTTCATTGTTCGACGGCACACTCGGGTCTGACACAGTGAGCAGAATCCCGGATTGTTCCGTTAATTCCAAAGTCAGTGAGTCATGAAGCGAAATACTCTGAAAAACGGTAAAAATCTCATGAAATCCATCCTGTCGAAGGGGACCGACCCGGAGAATTCGGTTGATTTTCCCAAAACACTCAATCTGTTCCATCTATATGCCTGTAGGTTGGTGGGATTTTCAGAGAGAGTACAGTAGCATTTCTTGTCTTCGGCTCAGTGAGTGGTGTCAGCAGCAGTCTGGAACCGTCGTTGAACAAGCCGACAATTCGCAAATTGGGCGTCTGCAGAAGCTTTCCCCATGTAAAGGTCTGTGTATACGTTCCCTTTGCCTTTAAGGCATGCCCATAAAAATCAGCCAGTGCCTCCATATCCAGTCGAAAAGGAATACCGGACCCCGCATCAAAGGGTGCAGAGTTGTCCACGATAACTGATTTGTCGCGATAATTCACCACTGTCAGACTCTTCCCGTCATAAAAAACGGCACTCAAAGGAGTATTCAACGCCGTAAAAAGATTCACCATGAAATGTTTGCTTGTGTCGATCTGGAGATAGGCCCGAATCCCGTGGATGGACTGCCCGTCGACCTGCCCTTCCACACGAAACAACGTGGACACAATGCTTCCGGATATTCCAACAGCCTGAGTTTTAAGGGGTTTTCTGACACAGGAAACTGCCAGAAGCAGGCAGATACTACTGATCCAGAAAAGAGATTTTTTTCTTGAGAGATGCTTCATCGACACCTCCATTCTCAATTGCTTCAAGCCATAGTTCCCGCGCTTTTTCAAAATTGCCCTTCCGGAAATAAACCTCGCCCAGATGCTGGCATATTTCCCCATTCTCCGGGTTTCTTTCATATGCGAATTTGAGGCTCTCTTCTGCAGCATCCAGCTTATTAAAAAGGAGATATGCATATCCCAAGGTGTCCCGATAGGTCGGACTATCCGGTACCAGTTCCACAGACTTCTTTGCCAGTTCCAAAGCCTCCTTCAAGTGACGATTGTAGGTCAGCAGTGAATAGCTGTAATTATTGAGCAACAAAGCGTCCTTCGGGTAAGTTTTCAGTAACTTTCGGTACAACGAAATCACTTCATTCTGTTTTCCGTTTCGGTCATAGATAAGTGCAAGGGGAACCGCAACGTCCCGATTATCCGGTTCCATACTATGTGCCTTTTTCAGTTGAGGAAATGCCCGCTCATAGTCTTCCATGGCATAAAATACAATTCCTCTGAAGTAATACTTCAGGAAAGACGGGTTCTTCCTCAGACGCTCCAGTAAGGGGCTGGTAGATTCTCCCTTTCCCGTGGAAAATGTGGATGCTGTCTTAATCGCATATTTCGTCCGGTTATTCAGAACATCAACATAAACAAGGTCACTCTTCATATCCATTGAATTCGGGAACAGCTTGAGTCCTTCCTTCGCTACGGTTAACGCTTTCTTATAATTTCCTGCAGCAACCAGTACTTTTATGTAGTCCCGCATGACTTCCATATGCACGTTATCTCCCCATCCGCTATGGTCAGCTGCTAGCGCACGGTTGAAGAACACAGCCGCATCCGCATACCGGTGCTGATGGCCCATAGAGCTGGCCATTGAATAAAGAGAAAGTGCCGTTGGATTCTTAGTGTACTTTTCCTTAAAAACTCTGTTTACTGTCTCGTAATCCGATGCCGCAAGTGCGACAAACATATATTTGTCCCATTTGTTAAACGCAGCAGAATCAGCCTTAATCTCTTGTTGCATTAATTTTAGAGCCTCTTTGTAAAAGCTATGGAAAATTGCCTGATCGGCCACGTGCCCCAAAAACTCCGGATTGCTCAGATGAGCATTGCACACCATCTTTATCGTTTTCTTCAAACGATTCTTTAACCCCGCGGTCTCGTATACATCAAGCATAACGGCAAGCAGCGGAGGTTGCTTGCGCATTTCCAACGGAAACGATTCGTACAATTTTGCCGCTTCTTCTGGTTTCTTCAGTGCGGCCGCCATTTCTACTGCCTTAGATCCGGCTTCTGAATCAGAGGCCAATTCCCATCCCTTCAGGAGATTATCGTAGGCTTGCTGGACAATGTCATCGGAAGGCATACCGGCCCTGTACAGACCGTAGTAGATCTCTCCTTTGGAAGCAAAAAGTCGTCCATCTTCAGGAAAATATCGGATACCCTCTTCCAGCACGGAAATTGCCTTTTCCATCGTTCCCTCGTAGGAATAACAATCCGCCAGTTCCAGATAAATCGTTGGGTTCCGGAAAAGTGCTTTTGCCTTTTCAAAATGTGGGATTGCCACTTCGCACTCTCCACGGGAGCTGTGATAAACGCCAATAAAGTACTCAGACAACGACATATCCGCTGCGGATTTCGAAACTTCCCCCGCCATTGAAATAAGAGCAAATGCCAACACCAGGCCTGCGATTATAAATCTTCGAACCATTAATATCTCCAAGTCAGAGAATTTTATAAAAAAGGAAGAAAGGCTGTAAGCCGAATTCTGTCAAGAACTGCCATTCATCTGGGACTGCCATTACTGACAGCCTCAAGCGGCCTACCCGGAAACTCAGACGGACCGCCTTCGATCGTTTCCCTATTTGGCCTTGCTCCATGTGGGGTTTACCCTGCCCCACCCATTGCTGGGCAGGCGGTGAGCTCTTACCTCGCCATTTCACCCTTACCTGCACCGGAAATCGGAACAGGCGGTATATTTTCTGTGGCACTTTCCGTCGCCTCGCGGCGCCCGGGCGTTACCCGGCACATCGTCCTTCGGAGTTCGGACTTTCCTCGGGCTTTCACCCGCGGCAGTTCGCCTTTCTTCCGTCGGAAGTATAACACAGATAAGAATTCCTACACGGTCTTTTCAGTGCCCTGACCGGAAAGACAACAGAGGTGATGTGTGATGGAGTCAAAGGCATAGGGGCAAACCTCGGGTCTTGTCCTTTCTGAACCAATTTCTATCCCCGTTATGTACTTTCATTCGCTCTGCCAGAAAACAATCACAATTCCGGAGATTTTGAATTTGCTTCATCCCCAAACAGGCGATCGCCAATTATCTCGCCCAGTTTCCGATAGCTTTCCCACTGAGGTTCATCGAAAAACTGATCCGCCGTGGTCTGCTGTGGGAAATCCGGATGTGTAGTAGCGTACTGCAGAATATCTCTCGTTTCGTCTCCCATCACCGTGGGTTTGATGTAAACAAGGACCGAACCTTGCTTATCATTCCCATCGTAGTAGACATATGCCATTGCGGCATGTGCCGTAGAAATTGGAATCCCGTTTTCTTCCTTGAGTCGCTTCATGTCGTCCGGCGTTCCGAACCATTTACGAATTGATTCCGGTAGCACTTTATCAAGTTCTGGATGAGAGAGAAATCGGATTTCCGCAGCCAAATCCATTCGTGATTTTCGAACCAGAGTGGCCAGTCCCTGAAATTGATAATCGGGATCACACTCTGCGTCTGAAATCAAAATTAACGGAAGTCTTCGTCGGATGAGCTCATATCCGGCCAAGTTTTCAAAGTGTCCCCCGTCGGAGAGGTACCACCGTCTGCGGTTTCCGCCATGAAATCGGGCCAGAATCTCATCAATCAGGTGTGATTGTACGGGAAAGAGGCGGGTGAACCAACTGCCCAATCTTCTCCCGATCCGTGGTTTCGAACGATAGGGTTGTGTCCATGGTCGAATTCCAGAATCCCACCAGTGCCCCAGCCGTACATTGAACAGTCCTAGGAGAATGGCAGCGAATAGACTTGTTCGGCTACCCATTCCGGTGGATACGGCTGCCCCTGAAATGCCTATCCAATGTCCCAAGGTAATCGGTTCGCAATTAATTACGGTTTCGCCTTGTTCATCTATTCTACCTGCACGGAACATGTGAAATCTGTCTCGACCGCTTATGGGAAACAATTGCCCATCATCATCCATTTGGAACTGGGCATGGTGCCGACGACCCACAGAAATACCACAGGGACCAATAGCCATACCTTCGCCTTTGCGTGTACGACTCTCAATCCCGGTCCTGGCATGAACGGTTTCATTCAGCGTGACATTGACCAGGTGGAGCGGACCGCCACTCTCAAAGGGTTTGTAGCTTTTCCAGGCAGTGTCGTCTCCTGTGATCGGTTGAAGAATAGACCTATTTTCGGGCAGTTTTCTTTTCGGATTGGACGCACCAAGGTAGGATCGTATGAGACGGGCACTGTACAAAGGCTGAGAAGTAGATCGGTTCAGCAATGGGAGATTCCGTCCAATCAGGATGGTTAGGAGAAGAAACAGGGTTGCGGTAACGATTTGTGTGCACGCAGGCATCGGGATCAAAACCATGCCTGCTTCACTACAGGCGGACCAGCCGGTGGCCTTCCAGTTCCAGGAAATTCCGTGGGCGATGGCGGACAGCGAAACCAGAAACACGATCATTAGTACAACTGATGCCACGGGAATGATAATACGGCTGGCCATGCCACCCTTCCCGTCGGGCATACCCGTCGCAAGTGTCAATCTCCTCGCTGCCACAGCGATTGCCGAGGCCGCAGCAAAAATCCCCATCAGCCATTCGGTTAATTCGTCGACTCGCCACAGCGCGTAAACAGTCTGTCCAAGGGAATCCAATATCCCTACTGCGGCCGTTAGTAAGGTCAAGACCACCATCCATGTAAGAAATCTGGAAAGAAAATTACGGACACCTCCTTCTTCCCAGTTTCCGGCAATGAGCCTGCTTACGAAATACAAAAATAGTGCGAGAACAGCCAGTACTGAGGTAACTATTGTCGCCGTAAACAGCCAATCGGCTACGCAGTGTGAATCACGAAATCTCGAAAACATAATGGTGGCGCTGATGATAGCAGTCAAAGTAGCTGCAAAGGCCCAACCATTGAGGATGTGCCTGGCTTTCCGGGGAACCAGCCAGTAAGCCCATGCAGCCGGCAATACGCCCAGCACAAATGGAACGACGGCCAGCCGAAACCAGACACTCCACCAGATTTTCCCGTTGCCAACTGGTACCAACCACTTATGGAGCGTTGATGGTAATCGGTCAAACAGGGGAGGTATCATATTCATAAAGACAAAAGCGGTAAGTAGAGTCAACGCGAGGGTTAGCACCAGAGCAATCCAGTTTCTAAACCAGACAGCACCACCCATGACCAGATCTCCGGCTCCGTTGGGCGCGAGGTACTGACCTCCCCACCGCAACCACTTCATTTCGTCGCTATCGGATTTCAATGCGGAATCCACGAAAGGGATTCCGTTTGTGTTCAGGTGGCGACTGAAGATTCTTCCAAGAAAGGACCCGAAGTATCCACCCCCGGAAACTGTGGACAAAAAATCAATTCGTTTCAGCAGATTCAGACGAGCAAGCGATTGAAAAAGACCCAGCGCAAAAGTGGCGCTGCGAATACCCCCGCCCGAAAGTCCAAAACCAACATACAAAGAAGATGTCTCCATATCCGCATGCCTTCTACGGGTTTTGACAAGTTCATTTTCCATCTCCCGCAACTCTTGAGGATATAGTTCCTCATCTGGATTTCGGGGTTGGGCCAGCCGTATCAGATTGTCCCAGAAAAGCGGTTTAGACATAATTTTCCCCCTTTATGCAGCCGATCCGATATGCGATTAAGCAGGTTCATCTTAAGTCAGCCGCATTTATGACCGTAAGTGTATCGCTACATTGTAAGACAACGTATGTAGGATCACAACCCGAAATCACCCGGGTAAAACACAGAATGCTTTCTCAGTTTTTCAATATTAAAGTCATACAAAGCAAGAGAACAAGTCTTCTAGCTATTTATCTTTCATTCAGTATTTAGCGTTCAATATTCAACACCTAGCCTTCCGTCAGGCCAGTTATTCCAACCAGCTCAGATCGTCTTTCCCATTGGTAAGAAAACTGAGAAGCTTGCTTCTGGTGCCAAAGGAATCGGCACACTCTTCATGAATCAGCACCACATTCTCCCCCATCCGCATTTGAACAAGATTTCCCTTTCCGCTAAAAAACAGCGCAACTTCATGGGGGAAAACTGTCTTCTCGCAGACCGGACATATCCTGGCGTCCTTGTTTGTTGGTTCGTTCCGCATACTTGCCTCCTGACACAGGACTATAAGTAGTATTCAGAGTAATTATAGCGTTTTTGTCGATATTTGCTTAGAAGTATCTCACTTTTTCAGCTATCTTATGTCTTCAGACTCATATTTTCTGATAATGCTCTTGCATTTTTTGAAAATTGTCCCATATTATTACTGACAGAAGTCGAATTTGGAGGTAGATTTGAATTTAAATGATTTTACGATACAAGCTCAGGACGCTATTTCGGATGCATTTCAGGCCGCGGAAGAACGTGAGCATCCGGAAGTAACTGAAACCCACATTCTCTATACCCTCCTTACACGGGAAAAGGGAATTGTGTATCCCATTCTTTCTAGAAGCGGTGCTCTGACAGATGCACTTGTTGACAAGCTAAAGTCTATCCTTGACTCCAAACCATCCGTTTCAGGGGCAGATCGGGCCCCCTCAAGCAATTTTATCCATGTTCTTTCCATCGCAAGAAAAATTGCCCGGGAAATGAAAGATAGCTATGTCAGTTCGGAACACATCCTTCTCGCTTTGCTGGAAAATCCCGGCGAGTTGACAGAGACATTTAAGACCGCACATGTTGAGGAAAAGTCAGTTATAGCCGCATTGAAGGAACTTCGTGGTGGCAAGAAGGTGGACAACCAGACTGCCGAAGACAATTATCAGGCGCTCGAACGGTACTGCATTGATTACACATCCAAAGCCGCGCAGGGCAAACTGGATCCTGTCATCGGCCGGGATAAGGAAATACGCCGGGTTCTGCAGGTGTTGACTCGTCGAACCAAGAATAACCCGGTTCTGATCGGTGAGCCCGGAGTTGGTAAGACAGCCATTGCGGAAGGGATTGCCCAACGGATTGTAAAACATGATGTCCCTGAAAATCTCAAGGACAAGAAGCTCGTTGCATTGGATCTGGCAGCTCTTATCGCCGGCGCGAAGTTCAGAGGGGAATT
Organism: uncultured Holophagae bacterium; assembly: GCA_964599895.1. Classification (GTDB taxonomy): domain Bacteria; phylum Acidobacteriota; class Holophagae; order Thermotomaculales; family Thermotomaculaceae; genus UM-FILTER-49-7. The sequence goes on along the minus strand of CAZRHT010000012.1, from coordinate 1,376 downwards.
TGAAGAACGTCTGAAAGCAGTGTTGAACGAAATTGAAAAAGCGGATGGGAATATCATTCTTTTTATCGACGAACTGCACACGCTGGTGGGCACCGGGGCCAGTGAAGGATCTATGGACGCGTCCAACATGCTGAAGCCTGCCCTGGCCAGGGGGCAGTTGCGGTGTATCGGCGCTACCACCTTGAACGAGTATCAGAAATACATCGAGAAAGATGCTGCACTTGAACGCCGTTTTCAGCAGGTGCTTGTCTCTGAGCCAACCGTTGAAGACACGATTTCCATTTTGCGGGGACTGAAAGAAAAATATGAGGTTTTTCACGGCATTCGAATTTCTGATGATTCCCTGGTGGCAGCTGCCACACTGTCCCATCGGTATATTACAGACCGCTTTCTACCGGACAAGGCCATTGATCTTGTGGATGAGGCTTGTGCCGGAAGGAAGATTGAAGTGGACAGCGTACCTGTCGAAATCGATCAGCTTCAGCGCCAGATTATGCAGCTCGAAATTGAAAAACAGGCAATGAAGAATGAAAAAAATGAAGCATCAAAGAAACGACTGTCAGAAATTGATCAATACCTGTCTACTGCAAAAGAACAGGAGCAGGCGTTGCTGGCTCGTTGGCAGAACGAAAAGGACAAGCTACTGAAAGTACAAAACATCAAAAAGAGTATTGAGCAACTGGAACATGAATTGGAAGAGTCCACCCGCAACGGAGACCTTGAGAAAGCGGCCAAGATCCAGTACGGGATGCTGCCGGGGGCAAAGGAAGATTTGATAAAGGCTAACCTGGAGCTGAACCAGAACCAATCTGCGCAGAAGATGCTGAAAGAAGAAATTGACGACGACGACATTGCCGAAATCGTCTCAAAATGGACTGGTATTCCGGTAAATCGAATGATGGAAAGCACGCGGGAACGTCTCCTGAAAATGGAAGATGCGCTGAAGCAGCGGGTTGTGGGACAGAATAACGCCCTGTCCCTGCTCAGCGATACGATCCGTCGATCCCGTGCCGGACTCCAGGACCCGAATCGACCTATTGGTTCATTTATTTTCATGGGCCCCACCGGTGTCGGCAAGACAGAGCTTGCCAAAGCCCTCGCGCAATATCTATTTGACACGGAACACGCACTGGTTCGAATCGATATGTCTGAGTACATGGAAAAGCACGCCGTTGCACGCCTTGTTGGAGCGCCTCCCGGATATGTGGGATATGACGAGGGAGGAGCTTTGACGGAAAAAATCCGCCGACAGCCATACTCAGTCATTCTCTTTGATGAGATTGAGAAAGCGCATCCTGACGTACTCAATATCCTACTTCAGATTCTTGATGATGGCCGGCTTACTGACGGCAAAGGCAGACTTGTTAACTTCCGCA
>CAZRHT010000011.1:29311-52589 GCA_964599895.1 uncultured Holophagae bacterium | reverse complement strand
AGAATCCTCATTCTTCAGGCGGCATAAGGGTCTCGTATCGGAAAAAGTCCAGCGGTTCCTGATCGTCTCCTGCAAAATCCAGTCCGTCTACCGGGGAAGCAAATGGAATGACACCTGCCTGTCGGAACTCTCCTTCACATTTCCGAAGTCCATTTCCCGGAAGTTAGCCCCGGTAAGAGCGATCAGCACCGACCAAGACGAGCACAGCGTCTTTCTGAACCGGACGGACGGGACAAAAGACATACTTGTAAAAGATGTAGATTCCATTTTTCAGATTGTGGAAATCAGCCCGGACAAAGAATGGGTCATCCTTATTCAAATGCCCTCCCATCACGGACCCGGTCGTGTAGAAACCCAATATCTCCTGTTCAACACCATTACGAGCAAACAGGTACTGCCTGACTCAGCCCATCCCGATATAGGTAACCTCTTTGGTTTTGAAATCAAAGGACACACCCTTTCCCTCCAGTACGAAAACAGAAAAAACGGTGAAGTGCAGCTTCTGAAGCTCAGTGAGCTTCAGTAAAAGGAAAGTGAAGACAAGTTTACGGTTAATTGAAAAGAAAAAATGACTATTTCTCACCTTTCACTCAAGTTTTCCTTCCCAACAAGTCACCATTCACTATCCACCATCCACGCGGCCCGATAGGCCGCTCAGAGCTCCAGCGCAACGCCGACCTCAATGATCTTGTCAGTGGGGATGTTGAAGTAGATGGCAGCGTCCTGGGCGCTTTCGGCCAGTTTGACAAAGAGGTGCTTGCGCCAGAGTGGCATGCCGGGTTTGTCGGTAACCATCAACTTCTGGCGACCCATGAACACACTGATTTCTTCTTCGTTGAGTTCCAGGCCCTGTCCCCGGAGAAGGGACAACAGATTATCAAAGTTTGGATTCTCACTGAAGCCAAAGTAGATCATGGCCTGGGAAAATCCGCCACCCAGACGATCCAGTTTGATTTTTTCATCATTTGGAACCCTGGGCACATCCAATGTGCGGAAATGGAGCAGCACGATCTGGTTATGCAATATATGATTGTGCTCCAGGTTGTGGATCAGGGAATGGGGAACGATACCTGGCGTCCCAGCGAGGAACAGAGCTTGCCCCCGGACCCGGACAGCAGTCTTCACTGTCTCGCTGTCCCGAAACTGTTCCAGTGTGACCGATGTTTTTTTCAATTCACCGGCAAGAAGTTTCCGGCCCTTTTTCCAGGTAATCAGCATAATATACACGACGAAACCCACAGCCAGCGGAAACCATGCACCGTGGAGAATTTTTACAATGTTTGCACCGAAAAATGCCACGTCCGCCATGAGAAAAAGAGCGCAGAGGCCCATCGCCTGCCATTTTTTCCAATGCCAGCGGTTCCGGGCAACCACATAAAACAGCAGAGTGGTTACCAGCATGGTGGAAGTAACTGCCACGCCGTAGGCGGCAGCCAGTTTGCTGGATGATTCGAACCCGATGACCAGCGTTATGGTTGCAATCATCAGGATCCAGTTAACCACCGGCACATAGATCTGGCCCTTTTGCTTTGCCGATGTATGAACCACCTTTAAACGCGGCAGAAATCCCAGGTGTATCGCCTGGTATGTTAACGAAAATGCTCCAGTTATCACTGCCTGGGAAGCAATGATCGTCGCAAGGGTTGCCAGAATCAGGATTGGAATTCTTCCCCAGGAAGGTACCATGGAAAAGAAAATCTGATGGGCGTGCTCCGGGTGTGTAAGAAGCAGTGCCCCCTGCCCGAAGTAGTTCAGAACCAGTGATGGCAATACCAGTCCATACCACACGAGTCGGATTGGAAAGGCACCGAAATGTCCCATGTCTGCATAGAGTGCCTCTGCACCGGTTACCACCAGAAACACCGCGCCCAGAACCAGAAAGCCATGACTACCGTTGTGAAACAGAAAATGAACTCCCCAGTGGGGAGAAAACGCCATAAAAATAGCAGGATATTGTATTACCTGTGACAGGCCCAGTGTTGCCAGTGTTACAAACCATATCAGTACAACAGGTCCAAACAAACCGCCTACCCTGGCGGTCCCCCGGCTTTGAATCAGGAAAAGGCCGGCGAGAATCACAACGGTGGCAGGGATAACGTAGGGCTGAAAAGCCGGGGTCAAGAGGTCCAGACCTTCAAGGGCACTGAGCACGGAAATCGCTGGTGTCACCATTCCATCGCCATACAGCAACGAGGCCGCAAACAACCCAAGCGCCACCAGATATACAGGCCTCGCCACACCTTTGAGACGATTGATAAGGGAGGTCAGCGCAATGACGCCACCTTCGCCGTTGTTGTCGGCACGCATTACAAATGTCAAATACTTCAATGTGACGACCAGAATCAGAGACCAGAACATCAGGGACAATACTCCAAAAATATTGGCCCTGCTGACGGACACTGCATAGTCCCCATAAAAACATTCCCGCAACGCGTATAGCGGGCTGGTACCGATGTCTCCGAACACAACACCCAGCGCTGCCAGCGACAGCGCTGCTGTTGAGTGTTTTGTTATCCCTTTTACCTTTCCATTTCCAGCCTGGTTGTTCATTCAATCTCCCTTAAAAGAGTTGGCGTTATGAGTTGGGTGTGGAGTGTCAGCAAAAGCTGAGAACTGGCCACTCTTCACTCTTCACTCTTCACGCATCACCCTTCACTCATCACGCATCACCCATCACTTCTCGTTCCATCCACTATTCACCATCCACCATTCACGCGTCCGGCAGGACGCCTCACTCATCACGCGGTTCCACCGGGACGTTTATTTTCCCTTGAATTCCGCCGGACGTTTTTCCAGAAAGGCCGAAACGCCTTCATCCTTATCTTCTGTAGCAAAGGTGAGACCGAACAACTGACTTTCCAATTTCGCCGCTGCGTCAAAGGGTAGTTCCAGCCCTTCCAGCACTGCCCGCTTGCAGTAGGAAACAGCAATGGGCGCGTTGACAAGAATGGCCTTAATGGATTCCACCGCCGTGTCCACGAGGTCACCTTCTTCCACAATTCTATCAATAATACCTATTTTCAGTGCTTCTTCCGCCTTCACCATCCGGGCTGTCATGCAGATTTCCATGGCTTTGGATCGCCCCACCAGTCGCGCGAGACGTTGGGTGCCACCATAGCCCGGTATCAGTCCCAATTTCACTTCCGGCTGGCCGACTCTGGCGTCCGGTGTCGCATATCGAAATGTGCAGGACATAGCCAACTCCAGGCCGCCGCCCAACGCAAAGCCATTCACTGCCGCAATAACCGGAATTGGCAGGGCTTCCAACCGGGCGAAAAGCTCCTGTCCCCGGCGGGACATTTTCCTGGCTTCTTCCACTGATATCCCTTTAAATTCAGAAATGTCCGCCCCGGCCACGAAGGCTTTTTCACCGGAACCGGTGACCACTGCGCCTTGAACGGACGGATCAGCCGCAATAGTATCAATCACCATTTCCAATTCATCCAGTACCATCTGGTTCAGTGCATTGAGCACCTTTGGCCGGTTGATCGTTATAATCGCAATATTTTCGCGTCTTTCAAAAATAATCGTTTCAAAATCCATGTTTCCCTCCCGGTCTCACAAAACTTTGCCTGATTATAACAAAAGAAAGAAGTGAAAAGTGATGCGTGATGCGTTCAGAAAATCAGGGAGACCCAATCCAATGCCCCACATCTTTTCTTCCCCTCTGCTCCCAATACATATGCCCCTCAGGGACATCATGGACAGAAACCACCAACTCCCTGATCTTGTCACCTGTCACTCATCACCCTTCAACCGTCACTTTGCCAGGAAGTTTGCGAAGATGACATTACAGCGCTATAATATAGTTATGAAATTTGCAATTACCGGGTCCACGGGTTTCGTGGGTTCAAATTTGATGTCGTTTCTTGAGAAAAACGAGTATTCGGTTATACCAATTATCCGGAATGATTTCAACGATACAGACAGGCTTGCGGACAAATTGGCCGGTGCCGACGTAGTCGTTCACCTCGCCGGATCACCCATCCTTACCAGATGGACCCCGCGCAACATGAAACGACTGGAGCAGAGCCGGGTGGGAACCACTCGGAAACTGGTGGCCGCACTGGAAACAGCAGATTCTCGCCCTACCATTCTCATTTCCGCATCTGCAGTGGGGCTGTACCCGGATTTTCGCCAGCAGACAGAATCCAATTTCACGGTTAAACATGATTTTCTCGCTACACTCTGTGAGGACTGGGAAAGCGCTGCCCGGGAAGCGGCGGCATTGAAAGTCCGGAGCACCATCCTGCGACTCGGCGTGGTTCTGGGGAAAGACGGGGGTATGATAAAAAAGGTCCGCATCCCGTTTCTGCTGGGCCTTGGCGGGCGTATCGCACATGGAAAGCAGGGTTTTTCCTGGATTCACATTGAGGATCTCTGTCGATTGGTTCTCTTCGTAGCTTCAAAAGGCGGCAGCGGCGTATACAACGCGGTGAGCTTGAACCCTGTGGATAACAGTCGGTTTACCAGCGCACTTGCCCAGACACTTCATCGTCCAGCTGTTCTGCCAATTCCGGAATTCGCTCTGAAACTGATCTTTGGTAAATCTGCCCGGATCCTCACCTCCGGGCAGATTGTTATGCCGGAACGGGCCCTCCAGGAAGGATTTACCTTTCACTTTCCCACGCTGAAGGAAGCGCTTTCAGATATTTTCAACAAATAAGTGCGCTGGCTCGCTGTCAAATGATAGATTATAATGAATGAACGATCTAACGTTTTGGGATTTTCCCCTATTCCAAGCTAATTACAAATCACAATTTACAAGTCACGCGGCCCCTTCGGGTTGCTTCCCATCATCTCGAGAAATTCGGTGCAGGTAGCCGCGATCGTGTGTGCCGCCGCCTCAACTTCCTCCCCATTCAGCCACGGAGAGAGAGAGATCCGAAGAAACTCGTCGGGCTTCAGCCCAAGAGCCTGGACCGTACGGTTGTGATTACTGGATCTGCTGGAACAGGCGGAACCAGCTGAAATGAAGATTCCTTTTCCCGAAAGCATGCGGACTACCACTTCGGATTTGATTCCAGGTACTGTCAATCCCAGGATATAGGGACTGTTTGTACTGCCTTCAATTACCGTTGCATGGGGCAGGTATTCCAAAATCACATCCAGAAATAAAGATCGAAGGCTTGAGACATGCCTGGCATTGTCGGAAACCTCTCCCTTGAGGAGCCGTACCGCTTCGCCAAATCCGGCAATCCCAGCAACGTTGTGGGTGCCGCCCCTGAGGCCATACTCGTGACTGCCGCCAATGATAAAGGGCAGACCTAATCCCCTGCGTATTATCAGTGCCCCTGTACCTTTGGGACCGTGAATCTTATGGGCGGAAACGGAAACAAAATCAACATCACCCAAAGCTATCGGAATCTTCATAAAGCCCTGAACATAGTCGGTGTGAATTCTGGCCTGGGGAAAATGCTGCCGGACTGTCTTTGCGATACCCGGAATATCAAAAATAAATCCGGTCTCGTTGTTGACTGCCATAATGGAAACAAGTCGTGTGTTCCTGTCAACTGATTTCAGCAACCTCTCAGGCTCAATGATACCGGACTGGTCCGGCTGAATCTCTCTGACCTCAACACCTGCCCGTTCCAACAGCGGAAAAAAAACACGAATGGAATTGTGTTCAAACGGTGTTGTCACGATATTGGTGCCATCTGAAGAAGAAGTTAACGCGTGCAGAACTGTACTGTTCCCTTCGGAACCGCCGGATGTGAAAATTAGACGATGGGTATCTGTCAGACCGGATTCCTCTAGAATAGTCTCCCTTGCATCCTCAACAACTCTGGTAGCCTGCAATCCCAGCTCATGCGGTGAAGAAGGGTTGCCGGGAACCATTGCCAGAATACGGACCATTTCCTCTATGACTCCCGGTGCAAGCGGTGTCGTAGCCGTAAAGTCCATGTTCAGTCCGACAATGTTTTCAATAGAATTCATATGCCTGTGCTCCCAAATCCACCATCACTCCGGTCTGTGTCTGTGAGATCTTCCACTGTAATCAGCTCAGCGCGGAGAACCGGAGCTAACACGGCCTGGGCAATGCGCATTCCCCGCTCAATCCTGAAGGGAGTGTGCCCCAGGTTGGCAAGAATGACTTTAACCTCTCCCCGGTAGTCGGCATCAATTGTGCCGGGTGTATTGAGACAGGTGACACTGTTTCTCAAAGCCAGCCCGCTTCGAGGCCTCACCTGGATTTCCATTCCCATCGGTATCTCAAAAACCAGGCCGGTGGGAATGGCCTCAACCTTCCCGGGGGGAAGTTCCATTGCTTCATCCACAGCCGCCAGCAGATCCATTCCCGAGGAACCGGCAGTCGCATAGTCCGGCAGTGGCAAATCGTGCCCGTGTTTCAATCGCTTTACCCGGATTTCAATAGATTTCATACAATTCCACTCCCTGTTTGCGCTTACCTGTCGGAAATTCTGTTGAGGTTTCCATATATAAGCGTTGCCAGCTTTTCTTCCGCAAAAATCTCCGCCGACAGTTCCTGAACTTCATGGTAGGAAATATCCCGCACAATGTCCAGCACCTCTCGAAGGGTAATCAGACGGTTGTAACGGAGCATATTGTGACCGCCCCACATTGCCTGGCTGGTGGATGTTTCCAGTGACAGTTCCAACCGCCCGATCAACTGGTTGCGGGCATCTTCCACTTCTTCTGCTTTCAGCGTGTCTCTCAATCCGGCACCTTCATTCATCATTATTTTCAGCACCTTTTCCGCGTTTTCCGGTGCAGTTGTGGCAGAAACGTAAAGATGGCCTTCGTTTCTAAAAAAAGTGGGACTGGAAAAAACCATATAAGCCAGACCGCTATCTTCCCGCACTTTTTGGAACAACCTGGAGCTCATCCCGCCGCCATAGACATTATTCAAAATAGAAACCACCTGTTGCACGCGCAATTCCAGCATCGGAAGCGGCCAGGCCATGTACAGATTGGTGGCAGTCATGCCCTCTCTTTCTACTTTTTTGCTGCCGGGGAAAAACGGCTCAGTCCCGTCATTTCGGGGAGAGACGCTTTCATTGGTAGCTGAAACTGCCAGCGGTTCTACAAGGTCAAGCACCGCTTTCTCATCCACCCGTCCGGCCACACTTACCACGAGCTCCTTCCGGCCAATGCAGTGCCCCAGCGTTTCCCGCAGCATGTTCGGCGTAAGATTATCCACGGTACTTTCAGTACCCAGGATGGACCGACCCAATACTTCTTTCGGATAAATGCAGCTCATAAACAACTCATCACCGGAATCGTCCGGGTCGTCGCGCATCATCCGGATTTCCTCCTGGACTACGGATTTCTCCAGCTTCACATCCTCGGGACGAAAAGAGGGCCGGGTAAGCATATCCGTTAACAACTCAAACCCCAGTTCCAGTTTTTCAGCCGGAACGCGGGCAATGAAACACAGATGGTCTCTTGAAGTGAATGCATCCAGATCGCCGCCCACCCGTTCAATTTCCCGGGAAATATCTGTCGCAGTCCTGGTCTTACTGCCCTTAAATACCATATGCTCCAGAAAATGGGTCAACCCGTGTTCCTCGGGAAAGAGTTCGTCCCGCGCTCCGCGGTTGATCCAGATACTCACCGTTGCAGCCCTCGTATACGGAATTTCACTGATGATTACGGGAATTCCATGTATTTTCTGTATTGTCATGCTTTCATTTGCTCCTTTTGCTGCCTCGCTGATCCTGGCAAGGCCGCTCCATTGTATCAGCAAACATCGTCCGGAAAACAGAATAATGGTCATGAGAAGGGAGTAGAGACGATTATTGAAAGAGTTACCACTTACGATGCGTCGCACCGAATGCTGAATGAAGAAAAATAAGAGAAGAGGCCATCCCCTGTCTATTCTGAATCTGATCCGAACTTAAGCTCAAACTCAGACTCAAACTTCACCCCTTACGTTCCCCGTACATTCATACTTTTTCTTGCACATCCGTTAACTTCATGCTAATTTTATTTTGACGGTTGTTTAAGCCTGTCTTGTTCAGGTTTGAACCTTCGTTTAGAATCACGTTTTGAGGAGTATTCGAATGTCTCAGAGTCTCTACGTGGGGAACCTTCCCTACAACGCCTCCGAAGATGAACTTCGGAATCTGTTCGCAGAGCACGGACCTGTTGAGTCCGTCCGTATCATTACCGACCGTGTAACCGGTCTCTCCCGTGGCTTCGGCTTCGTGGATATGGAAACCGACGAAGCAGCAGAAGCTGCGATCGCAGCCTTAAATGGCGCCGATTTCAAAGGCCGTGCCCTTCGTGTAAATGTCTCCAAACCCAAGGAAGACAATCGCAATCGGAACCGCTACTGACAATCAGAACAAATGAATGAAAAGCCGGGATAACCCGGCTTTTTTTGTCCCGTTTTCTAACTCTTTCCCTTTGGCTTCTGCAATACGCCTTTTGAAGCCCGTCCATCAATTTTAGACACAATCGGCTTCTGAAAACGCAGATGGCGAAGAAAAACACCCTCTCGGACTGCCTCCTGCTTCTGAAGCCAGTCCCATCCCACAAAATCATCTCCCTCACTCCCCACATAAAAGTAACCGAGTTTCTGTGACAGCATATGTTGAAAAAAATGGTTCCCCCTGGAAGCATCCGCCTGAAAATTCTTCGAGGTTGCTTCCACCAGTATCCGGGCCTGTGAAATGGCTGTCCAGTCCACCGGAATCCCCTGAAGAGGGTCAGAGCTGCCCCATCGTCCAAACCCGATGAGAATGTAGTTTTGATTTTCCGCTTCCAGCGAGCGATTGAATTCGCTGATTTCGGTTGCAATTTCCGCGGTTCGGCCCGGATCAAAAAGACTCGGCACAACATAAATCAGGTCCCGTATTCTATCTTCCACACCGTTGCCCATTGTCTGACTGGATCTGCAGAACACTTTCCTGCGGGGAATGGTTTCAGTGGATACTTCTCCGAACTCATTCCCTGCCACCAGAGGCCGGATCTGAAGGAAACTGAATTCCGGTTTCCGTTTCCTATCGGGATAAAGGTTCACAGCAAATTCGATCCCCACCGGCGTTCCGACAGACTGTTCCCCAAGGGAAAGAATTTCCTGGATCAGCTCCGGAAACGGAAAGTACTTTCCTTTCAGAAGTCTGGAAAAGGTCACCACACGACGACCTTCAGCGAAAGGAGAATCATCCAGAGTGCCGCTTTCAAGGTTCAATGCACTGGAAACAAGGGGAAGGACTCTATCCGAATCATTGCGGCTTATTGGGGCCTTGATCAGGTTAGCTGTTTCTTTGATCGGTAGCTCCGGACTATCTGCTCCAACATGCAGGGCATAAAACGTACGTTGTGTTTTCGCAGGGAGTTCCAGCGGCTTGCGTAAAAGCGGGTTGATTTCCGGGTTTGCCGGAGACACTCTGAATACATTATCCCCCTCCCCGATTGCCTTTCCGATTCCCGTCACCAGGCTCATGACACCATCATGGGGGTTCAAGCGGGACAGGGGGTAAAAGTTGTACGACTGCGCTGTTCCCGAAACGGTGGGATAAAACAGATCTCCGTGGCGAAGGCCACTGATCCGCTGAATCAGAATTGCCATCTGCTCTTCTTCTACCCGGAAATTGGAATTGGACACATACTGGCGGGCCTCCATGGAGAAAACCGAGGCATACACCATTTTGATAGCGATAACCAGCTGGCGATAGCGCACTTCCAGGTTGGGATGACTATTGGGAAGCATGTAAGTCTTGTAAACACCGGAAAACGGCAATGCCTGAGAGTCTTCCAGCAGACTGGACGATCGTACAGCAATGGGCTGTCGAATCTTGCTGAGCAGAGTGCGCAGGTCTTTTTCCACCGCGGAAGGAATGTAGCTTTCCCGAAACATTCGAAACACGTCCTCATCCGTATGCACCGAAAACGCGCGGTCCCTCAGATTCCGCTGTTGAAGAAATTCTGCGTATACATCGGTACAGAGGACAAAGGTTGCCGGAATGCGAATGTCAACGTCGGGATACCGCTCCGGGATGCCACTTTTCTGCATCATATTATTCATGAATGCTACGCCCCTGGCCTTCCCTCCCATAGAACCGGTGCCAATTCTTGAAAAGAGATTGTCCCCTTCCTGAAGCTCACTGGCACTGAAATCAGATATCACGCCCGAACGTTCCTTTGAAATAGAAAATTCTATGGATTCGATCAGGTATTTACGTATTACTTCAATGGACTCAAACTCTGAGACCTTACGGGGCCGAAGTTTTTCTGCAAGGTCAAATTCTGTTCTGGCCCGTAGCCAGATGGAAACATGGTTCCGGCTGGTATGGTAGAGCAGGGATTCAGCCGGAACTCCTCTCAACACCGCACCGAATTCCCGAAGGGTACGGGCTTTACCCACCACATGCCCATCCGGCATCCTGAACACAAAGTCGCCAAAACCAAAGTTCTCCAACATGAAAGACTGGAGCTCTTCCAGCAAAGTAGGAGAATTCTTATTGATGAAACGGATGCCGAGTTTTTCAGTTTCCACCTCAACCCGCTGTTCCGAAGACTGCAGCACAATGCCCAGATCCGGAATTTCCTCCCGGATCAGGCCAACCAGCTGCAATCCGGCATCCTTAGCCATTTTCCCTCCCTTGGGATACCGAATATCGGAAATCACACCCAGCAGACGGTCCTTGTAAGTCTGAACAATGAACTGTGCTTCTTCAAACGTTTCCACGCTGACAATCTTGGGCCGAGCGCGGATTCGGAGCATCCGCTGCACATCGTTTACCCCTTCGGATACGATCCGTCGGGTTTGCTTGATAATTTCAGTGTAAAGCATGGGGAGAAATGCCGAGTAGTACCACGGGGAATCTTCCACCACGAGAATAATATTTACCCCGTACCGGCTGTCTGTCTCCAGATTCTTCATGTCTTCAATGGACTTAATAATTGCGAGAAAAATCTTGGAATCTCCGAACCAATAAAAAATCTTGTCAATGCTGTCATGCTTACGGATCTGTTTCAAAACCCGGCTCGTTACAGGTGCGTAGGTTAAGAGCACAATAGGAAGACCCGGACGGATCGCTTTCGCCTGGGCCCCAAATTGGAAGGGAGTCATATCTGACAGGCGGGGCATCGTGATCACCAGATCAAAATTTCCCCTCTGCAAGGCCTCCAATGCCTCACCGGCACTGGAAACCCGTGTAATTCTGGGTATATAGTGAAGGTCCAGATCCATGAAGTCGCCAAACACCCGCTGTGAAAGACGACCGTCCTCTTCCAGGAGAAATGCATCGTACATACTGGATACCAGCAGCACTTCCTGAACATGGAATTGCATCAGGTCGTGAAGATGATCCGATTTTGAATCCTGTTTCCACAAAATTCCCATGTGTTCTCCCTGGGTTCATCATACAGACTCACTCCTTTGTTATCAAGCATGGGAAGAGTTGATGCAAGTGAACGTGCAAGTGGAAAAGGGCAAAACAGAAATTCTCCTTCCAAGTTTTCTGAATCAACCCATGGTTTATCAACCACGAAGCCTTAATCGCCACTCCTACCACTCATCACCCTTCACCGAATGTCTGAAATGAATGGGTGTCTTTAAACCCAGAGTTGATATTGTGGTATTATGCCATCGGTCTGGAGGCTTGTAATGCGATTATTTAAGAAAAATGCTCTGTCCGACTTCAAATTTCCGGTTCAAAATCGATTCGGTGTACTGGTTCTGTTTATAATTGTGTTTGTCGCCGTTTCCTTTCTGACACGGTTATTTCTTCTTACTATTTCCATCAAAGAAGTGAACTTAACTGTTGGCCGATTCGCAGGCATCTTTGGTATAGGCCTCTTTTTTGACATTGTGACCGCCCTTTATTACTGCATCCCCCTTACCTTGTTTTTGATGCTGGTACCCGGAAAACTGCTCAAAACCCGCGTCCTCAGATGGCTGGTAACCTTTGGATTTGCTTTTTTTACCTACATCATCCTCTTCAACGCCGCTGCTGAATATTTCTTTTTTGAGGAGTTCGGCGTCCGGTTCAACTTTATCGCAGTTGACTATCTTGTTTACACCCGTGAAGTTGTCCGCAACATTGTGGAATCCTATCCCATGACACCGCTGCTCCTGACGATCCTCGTCATTACCATTGCCATCACTTCTGGTCTCAGAAAACAAATCGGAAAATCGCTGGCGAGTTCATGCACCTGGAAAACCCGCCTGGGAACGGGCGTCCTGCTTCTCCTCCTGTCTGTCGCCAGCTTTGTATTTGTGGAGCAGGACTGGTCCCATTTTTCAACCAACAACTATGACAATACGCTGGCGGAAAATGGCATCTATGATTTTTTTGCCGCATTTCGAGACAACCGGCTGAACTATGCCTCCTTCTACCCCACCATAGACAAACAAACCCTCGATACCCGTCTCCGGAAACTCCTGAAAGAACCGGACAGTACCTATACCTCATCCGATCCGGCAGACATCACGCGATCCATCAAAAAAGAAGGGGCAGAAAAACATCTGAACCTGGTCTTTATTGTGGAAGAAAGTCTCAGCGGCAGCTTCATGGGGCACTTCGGTAACAAGAACAACCTGACTCCCCGATTTGATGAACTGGCGGAAAAGAGTTTGTTTTTCACACGCCTCTACGCCACCGGCACAAGAACAACCCGGGGACTGGAAGCCATTACTCTGTCACTGCCACCCACACCGGGACGTTCCATCATCAAGCGACCCGATAATGAAAACCTGTTTTCCCTGAGTTCCGTGCTGAAAACACGCGGCTACGAGATGATTTTTCTCTATGGGGGACATGGTTATTTTGACAATATGAATTATTTTTACACCCACAACGGGTTTCGGAAGGTGGATCAGGGTGATTTGAACAAGGACGAAATCACATTTGAAAATGCCTGGGGCGTTTGCGACGAGGACATCTTTAACCGTTGTCTGAGAGAATTTGACAAGAGCAGTGCTAACGGGCAACCGTTTTGCGCCGTCATAATGACAACTTCCAACCACCGCCCCTACACTTATCCTGAGGGAAAGATTGATATCCCGTCTCACACAGGGCGGAAGGGAGCGGTCAAGTATGCGGACTTTGCCACCGGCAAGTTTCTGGACGATGCAGAAAGCCATCCCTGGTTTGCGAATACTATTTTTATCGTGGTGGCAGATCATTGCGCCAGCTCCATGGGAAAAAGGGCACTTCCTGTGAACCGTTACCATATCCCCTTGTTCATCTATAGTCCGGGACATGTCACTCCAGGGAAAGTGAATACCCAGTGCAGCCAGATGGACATTGCTCCCACTGTATTTGGTCTGTTGAACCTGAGTTACGACAGCCAGTTTTTCGGTCGGGATATTATGGACATGAGACCGGAAGAAGGCCGGGCCTTGCTGGCCACATATTCCCGGATGGGCTATCTGAAGGGAAACAAACTGGTAATTCTCGATGTTAAGAAACAATCCAGCGAATACACCATTGATCCGGTAACTTTTTCTCCCACACCTGTTCGACCGGAGCCGGGACTGATTGATGATGCCATCAGTTACTACCAGGGAGCGTATGATCAGGAATGGACGGAAAAGAAGTGACGAGAAAAAAAAGGCGTCCAGTGTTCTGTGTTCTGACCGGAAAAGATAAGCCTGCCCCGCGGCCCGTAATTTGTAAGTAGTTACTCGAACAGGTGAGAATGCTAAATTACCTGATTCTTCCGTCATTTGTCATCCAACACCCGGCATCAAGCATCCGGCTCAATGCGCCATCTGCTCCTACTCATGCATATAGGTTATAATTACCGCTGAGGATACATTCACGTGGAGGCCCCATGGATTTACTTTCTCAGACAATATTTCAGGGTTGGGGACAATACGTCCTTGTCGGAGTGATCGTGTTCCTGGGCCAGTTCATCTACACAGCGATTGGATTCGGCTCCGGAATGGTAACCATCTCCCTCCTTGCGCTGTTCTTTGGAAATATCAATGTATTTGTGCCGTTTTTTCTGCTGCTCTGCCTTCCCACCGAACTTACCGTCAGCTTTAAAGACCGGGAGCATATTGATTTTCACAGGACAGGGAAGTTCCTGCTCTTCATTTTCCCCGGCCTCATTGCCGGCGCTTACCTGCTGAAATCCGCCCCGGACAGAGGTCTCGTTATATGGCTGGGCGTGATTGTGTCTCTGCTGGCTGTCTATTATCTCTTTTTTGAGGAAAAAACCACTTTTATGTTGAAAAACCGGGTCTGGATTCCATTTTTCGGTGGGATCAGCGGGTTGCTTGGCGGCGTTTACGGCATCAGCGGTCCGCCCCTCATTGTGTACTTCAAGGCATTAAAAATGGACAAAACCAGTTTCCGTGTTGCCCTCCTCAGCATCTTTCTTGCCATGAGTATTTTTCGTACCGGCTTATATGCGGCCATTCATCTGTACACGCTGCCTATTCTCACCAGTACCATACTCGCCCTGCCATTTGCCTTGCTGGGAGTCTTGACAGGAATGCACGCCCATCACCGCATTCCGGAACAGTTGTTCAGACGTATCACATCGGTAGTGCTGCTGGCCTCCGGAATCCTTCTATTATTTAAGAATCTCTGATCTCAACACTAATACGAAGTTTAATGGAAAATCAGATCTCTTCCAGCAGTTTCACGAGGCCTCTGCGAATCGTCAGATAATCAGTGAGCCGGATAGCGACATCCTTTTCAATGAGACACATCACAAAATCCGACACATGCTTCGGAACCCGGGGCTCCACGCTCACAGGCGCCGCCGGGTTTCGATACAGAACCGCATACATCAATTCCGCCATATCTTCCCCGGTGTAGGGAGCAATGCCGGTAATCATCTCATACATCATAATTCCCACCGCGTAGTAATCCACTGACGACAACGCGTGTTTGCTCCCTCCGAGGATTTCCGGTGGAACATACATGATGGTTCCGGCCACAAGGCCGGTCCGGGTAAGGGTAGTCGCACCGGCAAGGCGGGCAAGTCCGAGATCCAGCAATTTGATACAGGACCTTGCGAGTTCAAGGGGATCTTCTGCCTCATTCACAAGTTGAAAATCCGGTTTTTCCAGTATCATAATATTTTCCGGCTTCACATCCCGGTGCACAATCCCCTTTTCATGGAGATAGTGCAGGGCATCGCAGAGCACAACCGCAATGGAGAGAACCGCACGAATATTCAAGCCATTTTCCATATGGTCCCGCAAAGAAGTGCCCTGACAGAACTCCATCGCATAGAACAGGTGGCCCCCTGCCTTCCCACTGTCGTAAATCCGGACAATATTGGGGTGGTCCATCTCCTGACCCAGCTTGCCCTCCCGGAGAAAACGTTTCTGGGCATCTTCGTCCTTCACTTCCGAATCCATCACCTTCAGGGCTACGACTTCCTCTCCTGTTTTGGACACGGCCCGATACACTGTTCCCATACCGCCCCGTCCCACCGCTCCCAGAATACGATACTTGCCGAAGACATGGGTGGAACGCCACTGTTTCGCCATGAACCAGACCCGGCGTGTCCCCTTCGTCAGCAGATTCATTGTAACTCCGGAAAAAACCAGCAGAACAGCCAGAAACCACAGGGTCCGCCACCATGGAGTCAATACGTCGAAAGTGAAAACGGCCGGTTCCCGGCTCCAGACACCATCGTTGTTCGACGCATAAACCAGAAAACGGTACTTGCCGGGGTCCAGGTTGGTGTAGGTCACCTCGTGTTTCTGCGTACTCTCAAACCCGCTATCAAATCCCTCCAGCATGATCCGGTATCGGTTCCGGGACGGCATCATGTAGCTGAGTCCAGCATATTGAATATATAACCGCCGCCATCCCGGTTTCAACTGCAGGGACTTCGAAACAGACAACGGACGGCCATCCACTTTGGCATCTTCCACCACCACTTTGGGTGGAACAGTGTTTTTCGCCATTGAGCCTGGGTTTACGACTGCCACCCCATTGGGTGTGGGAAACCATATCCGGCCTTCCGTGTCCCGGCAACCGGCAGGCTGCGTTCCCCCCATACCTTCCCTGTCCGGCAGACCGTCCACTTTAGTGAACAGCCTAAAAACTCCCTTTCCCCCGCCGTCCATCATTTGCTCCAATGCTCTTCGGGATATCATGGCAATACCGTCCGCCGTGCTCATCCAGAACCGGCCGGTTGTGTCCGGCACAATCTGGTAAACGCTGTCGCTGGGAAGGCCCTGCTCCAGACCGATGGAGGCAAAATCACCTAACCGGTACCGGGACAAGCCCTGGTCGGTCCCGATCCACAGCGTCCCCTCCTGCCCCGGAAATAGACAGAAGACAAAGTTGGAGGGTAGACCGTCCTTCTTACGAAATACCCGGATATCATCTCCTTTGATTCGGTAGAGCCCATCGCTGGTTCCCACCCAGATCACATCTTTGATATTCACAATGCAGCGAATGGACACGTGCGCCAATCCTGTAGATTTACCGAAACGGTCCAGTTTTCCATCTTTCAATTTGTACAGGCCATGGCGGGTACCGATCCAGATGATTCCATTTTCGCCGTTTGCCAACGCATAAATTTTCCGGATTCCCGAAACCAGGGATTGGACAACCGCCCGTCCGTTCTGCCACCTCAAACGGAACAGACCGTTGGCCTCTGTTCCCGCCAGTAACTCATTTCCCGGCACGAGACATAATAATGAAAGCACTACTTTTCCGGGAAGTACAGTTTGAACCGTACGATCAGGTTGAATCCACCCCAACCCCGAGGTGGTACCGACCCAGACTGAACCATCCGATGTAGCTGCCACGCAGAACACAGTTGAGTTGGGTAACCCGTCCTTTTTACCCAGACTGGTAAATGTCGAATCCCGAAACCGCCCCAGGCCCTGAATAGATCCCAGCCAGATGGACCCTTCCCGGTCCTCAAAAATGGAAGTCAAATTGCTGGATATCAGTCCGTCCCTTTTCTCCATTTTCTCTGTGGAACCGTTCCACCGGCGGTAAATCCCCTGTCGTTCCGTCGCCACCCACAGCGCACTGTGAGAATCCAGATAAATGGCATTAATTGGATTGGATCCGAAATCCGGCATAAATTTTGCCTTTCGACCCTTCTTCGGCAAATAAAAAACACCGGAAATCGTCCCGATCCACAGGGAACCGTCCGGTCCCGGGCAGACCCGGGTGGGGGAAAATTCGGGAGTTTTGCGTTGAACCGGAACCGCATGGTCATCTGACCAAAGAAAAAGGCCCTGTCTTGTAACAACCCACATACCACCCCCGGGATTCTCCCGGAGGTCAAGGATGGGACTTTTCGGGTCAGATTCACTCACAGCAACCGCCTCAAAGTGGTCCACATGTAATCTGCAGAGACCTCCCCGAGTTCCCGCCCACAGCATGCCTTGATTGTCCACCAACAAAAGTTGAATATCATGATGGGGCAATCCATCTCTGGTCCCGTACCGCTTGAACCTACCGTTTTGATACTGAATCAAACCATCTGCGGAAGCCAACCAGAGAGAGCCATCTGAAGTTTCCGCGATATCCATGACATCATTTGCCCGGAAGGCCGATATCGTCCGGTTGTTGAACCGGTCAAAATTATTGCCATCGTAACGGATCAGTCCCTTCTCTGTCCCGAACCAGAGATAACCGTCTCGGCTCTGATAAATGCAGTAGGTTCCCCCCCCGGGATAGTTGCTGATTGCCTCCCACTCATCAAATGTAGTTCGTTTCAACGGAATTTTCGGGTTCAGGGCGAAGAGGTGCGACACAGGTCCCAGGCACAAGAAGACAAACAGAAAAACATTATTCCAACTCTTCACAATTTCCCTTTTACATATTCAGACACATCGGTCCTTCCAGTGTCCCGGTTCCGGTTACCGTTTCTGATCGCAATATTTCCCAGGCTTTTCATCCGCCAAATCGACCGTTGTCACAACTGCATCGTCAGCTTCCATTTCTGCCAGTTCGGCTTCCAGCCCTCTCAGTTTTTCATCCCGTTTTTCCATGTTTTTCCTCCTTTATTCTGGAAAGTGTATGCAGTATAACCGCCTCCCTCAGGCAGTTTTTCCACCGTGTACAGGCCGGGCCCGGGCCCAGGCGCATCAAGCGGTCCGGGCAGGCTCCCATGCAGATGGGCAAAATGTCGCAATCCCGACATTCAGCCCAGTCAACCGGGTCAAATCTCTTCCATTTTGCCAGATTTTCACTTAATTCGTGTGGCTTTGAAACGTGGCCAATGGCTTTTTCCGGAATTCCCACGTCGTTCCAGCATTTTGTCAATGCACCGTCCGGGGCAACCACAAATGCGTTTATCGAAATCGCCCCGCAAACCGGCATTTTCGGGAGCTTCAGAGCGTCTCTTTTTCCTTCGCGATAGCTGTCCAGCATCCAGTCCACCAGGGCATCTGAAAAGCTCCCTGTATCCATGCAGACATCCCGGTAGGAATCGTTGGCATCTGAAACCATCTCCACCATCCCAAGGAATAGTTCCACACGGGAAAGGAGGCCCGCCTCTCTCAGTATTTCTTTCACCTGTTTCCATGCTTCCCGGTTCTTTGAATCCAGGTTTACCCGGATCCGAATTGTTTCAAACAGGTCCACCGTATTCTTCAGGTTTTCCAGAATCACTGCGAATGTCCCGCCGCCGCCCCGTAATTTTCGACGGGAATCGTGAATTTCCGGGGGACCATCCAGTGTCACCTGAATTTCATTGATCCCCGACGCCGACAAAGTCTCCGCAATTTCTCTTGTCAGCAGATAGCCATTGGTGACCAGAGAGAAATCAGTGGCCGCCGCTTTTCCATCCGCCAGTTTCTTCATCTCATCGGTCAGGGCCACAACTGTGGCCGGGACCAGCAGGGGCTCACCCCCGTACCAGCTCACAGAGAGTTCTCCTCCCTTTTCCAGTCGGTCCCCAATGAATTGAAGAAGTTGAACTCCGGTTTCTTCATCCATCTGTACCGCTTGTCTGGTCTCATAGCAATAGGGGCACGCAAAGTTACAGTCCAGTGTCGGCGCGACTGTCAGGCTCAGGCGGTTTGTTGCCGCCCGTTTCTTCCGGTATTGCTCCAGAACTTCATTCAGTTCATCTATTCCGGTTGGAATCAGCATTCCGTTGTCCCGCAACATGGTCCGAACGCTATCCGGCAGTTTCTGCCATCCCCCGCTGTGGCTGCTATCTGACACCGAATCATAATGTTTCGGCGTCATGCGCACCACTGCACCGCTTCGGGCGTTGTACACAATTCTCAGTTTGTCTGCCATCTGGAAGAAGTGATTGTATCGGGATAACTTTTCCGTCATTGCAGCCTCACCGGACAATTCTGATGGACCAAAAGGTGTATGTGGTGCCCACCACCACGTTCAAGTTGTACATTAGCAAAAGTATATCACGAAGACACTGAGAAGTGCCAGTGAAAAGGAAGTGATGGGTGATAAGTTGGGAAAGGACAGGGGACTGGCCATGGACGGAATGGCTAACGCTCTGTCTTGACTTAAATTCAGACTCAAGCTTGTCTTCACTTATCTCCCCACCCGTATCCGCCCACTTCCCGACACGAATCGGCCTATTCTTGTTGCCGCGTTTACTCCGGCCGATTTCAACGCAACAAGCAACCGTTCGCAGTCCGATTCCGGCAGGGCGATGAGAAGGCCGCCGGAGGTCTGAGCGTCAGATAAGAGCAGGCGTTCGGCATGGGGAATTCTTTCATTCCAATCCACAACTTTTTCTACCTGGGCAAGGTTGTTCCGGGTACCGCCGGGGATCACGTCTGCCATGGCCAATTCCCGGGCGCCAGAGAGTATCGGTACCGCCTGTGGCTGGATTTCCGCATCCATTGTCCCGTCGGCCATCATTTCAGCGAGATGGCCCATCAGACCGAAACCGGTAACATCGGTACAGGCGTGAATCTCAAACGGTGCCATTATTTCGGCTGCTTTTTTATTCAATTCTGCCATTGCTTTCACGGCAGGGGCAAAAGCCTTTTCGTCTATGGCACCCTGTTTCAAAGCTGTGGCAAGAATCCCGGTTCCGATAGCCTTGGTCAAAATCAGCGCGTCTCCATGTTTTGCCCCGGAATTCGTCAATATCCGTCCCGGATGCACCGTTCCGATCACCGCCATTCCGAATTTGGGTTCAGTGTCATCCACGGAATGGCCCCCGAGAACAACAATGCCCGCTTCTTTTATTTTACTGTTTGCACCGGCCAGTATCTGGTCCAGTACGTCAACAGGCAGGCGGTCCACCGGAAAACTGACAATATTCAGCGCAAACAGTGGATTCGCTCCCATGGCATAGATATCGGACAGCGCATTTGCGGCCGCTATGGCGCCAAACTGGAACGGGTCGTCCACCATCGGCGTGAAGAAATCAACTGTGGCTACCAGCGCAGTATCGTCGTTGATCCGGTACACGGCAGCATCATCGGTGGTATCCGCCCCAACCAGCACATTGGGATCGTTTGGAACCGGAAGTTTTTTCAGGATTTCCTCCAGCACCTGGGGCTGAATTTTGCACGCACATCCCATCCCCCGGGTAAACCGTGTCAAGCGGACTTTTTCTCCAGCTATCGCCGGGGGTTTCTCTGTGCCACTGCGGGGTTGGAGGGCTCGAACCGCATCCACAATTTCTTCTGCCGCCCGGTCAATTTCACCCTTTGAAGTCATCCGTCCCGTAGAGAATCGAACGGTTCCCATGGCATATTCCACCGGCACTTTCATGGCTTCCAGCACCGAGGACACGTCCACCCGGTCGGTGTGACAGGCTGCCCCTGCGGACGCCGCAACACCGCTCAGTTCCGAAAGAAGGGTGTTGGCTTCCACCCCCCGAAAGGAAATGCTCAGGGTATTTGGCAGGCGTTTTTCCCGATGGCCATTCACCCGGCAATCCGCGATTTCCGTTGTCAGAATGTGTTCCAGGCGGTCGCGAAGTGACCCGGAGTGAACCATATCTTCTTCAAGACGGTTCATGGCCAATTCACAAGCCTTTCCCAGTCCGGCAATTTCCAGAATGTTTTCGGTTCCTGCACGAAATCCTCTTTCGTGGTCCGCTCCGTGAACCAGCTTTTCCAGCCTCACGCCGCTTCGCACATAGAGTACCCCGATTCCCTTTGGTGCGTACAGTTTGTGTCCGGCAACAGACAGAAGGTCCACCCCCGATTCGTCCACATGAACCGGAATTTTCCCCACTGCCTGGGCCGCGTCCGTGTGCAAGAGAACGCCCCTGTCATGGGCCAATTTCGCAATTTCGCCAATGGGCTGAATCGTACCGACTTCGTTGTTTGCTGTCATTATCGTGATGAGTATTGTCTGTGGTGTAATGGCAGCTTCCACATCGTCCGCAGAAACCATCCCGGTTTCATCTACCGGCACTACGGTGATCCGGAACCCGTTCTTTTCCAGGAAACGACAGACTTCCAGAACTGCCGGATGCTCCACCGCAGACGTGATGATATGGTTTCCCTTCTCCCGGTACGCGAACGCGGTACCTTTGATGGCATAATTGTTGGATTCGGAGCCGCCACTGGTAAATACCACCTCGTCAGGCCGACACCTGAGCAGCGCGGCCACCTGCCTCCGGGCCGTTTCCACCGCCTGTTTCGCTTCCAGTCCGAAAGAATGGGAACTGGACGGGTTCCCGAACACGCCGTCAAGGAAGGGGCGCATGGCTGCAGCAACCCCGGGATCAATGGGAGTTGTGGCGTTGTAATCCAGATAAATCGGTCCTTTTTTCATGGGCCTGCCTATTTCTGAAGTTTTTCGGCAAATTCTGTCAAGAAAACGCCAAGTTGCTTCGCTTTTCCGGCAAGACGGCTGTCTGTCAGTTTTCCTTCGGGGGAAAAAACCTTGTGGGCATTTGGAATTGCCACCTGTTGCGGAATCACCATTACCTGAAGGTTGGATAACAGCGTCCTCAGGTGTTGCAGGCCCCGAATGCCTCCCAGAGCACCTGGGGATGCTGACATGATGGCCGCGGCCTTACCCTTGAATGGAACAGGTGGATTCTCTATTGTAACGGGCCGGGACAACCAGTCCAGTGTATTCTTTAACACAGCGGAAAAAAAACCGTTGTACTCCGGTGAGGCAATCAGAAAACCGTCTGCCTCGGCAAACAGGGCCTTCAGACGGATTGCCGCTTCCGGAATCCCCTCCTTCGTCTCCAGATCACCATCGTAAAGGGGCATGGGGAAATAATTCAAATGGATTTCCGTGACACGGGCACCACGCTCCGACGCCCCCTGAATCGCACTGGAAAGCAGCATGCGATTGAATGAGTCCACCCTTGTGCTTCCACTGAAAGCCAGAAGATGTATTTCGTGATTCATCATTTTCTCCTTATTCCGGTACTGGCCGACTTCAGTGGATGCGGGGAGGCGTGTAGTCGGCTTTTAGGTTAACTTTCACTCCATACGGACTTTTCCAGAGGTTGGAAAATAGCTGGTCCAACCTTTCTGCCACTGACTTGTCCCGAATCACCAGCTCCAGATTTCTAGATGCGTAAAAATAGTCATAAGCCCAGTTGCTGGTGCCCACCCAGCAGACATCATCATCCACCCGCATTACCTTGGAGTGGATCACCCGTGCGTAGGGGATGAATCCTTCTTTTGATGGCGAAATCGTTACAAACTTAATGGTAATCCCGGGGACACTGGCCAGGGATTTTATATCGGCAACCGCCGGTTTCCGTTTATTCCAGTCCGACACCATCATGCGGATTTGAACACCTCTTGCAGCAGCGGCACGAAGGGCGTTGTCAATATCAAGAAACCGTATTTTGGAATGATACCGGTAGGTTGAATAGTTGAGCAGCTGGATCGTAATTTTCTTCTTCGCGCCGTTGATCAGTTTCAGCAAGACAGGCAATGCCGGCTGAACTCCGGGTGGATTGGCAATTGCCGGACTTGCCACCAGCTGGATATCTGGAGAAAAATGAATCTTTTTCAGTTTCTTCAGCTCCCTATAAGCATTCGTATCTCCACCGGCAAACTTCCAGTCCCCATTGAATATCTCTGACATCCCCTTGACCACCGCCGGGTCTGTTACCTTCACTCCGGTTTCGTGAATGTGTTTCAGGGACCGCCAGTCAAAGTTCTGGCTCCCGACATATCCGGCCCTTCCATCCACCACAAAATACTTGGCATGGAGCACACCTCCGGCAAACTTGCTCCAGTCAAGAATCCTCACGGGGATTTTCGCCTTGCGAAACCGGGCAATGAGGTCAACGGAATTCCTTTCCATTTTCTTGTCTGCGAGAATGCGAATGGACACACCTCTTTCTTTTGCCTTCAAAACAGCATTAACGACTCTTTTGAGCGGCATCTTATCCCCGCCGCTGAGATAGAATTCCCCAAAATCCAATGTTTTTTCAGCACCATTGATCATCTTCA
>CAZRHT010000011.1:0-29211 GCA_964599895.1 uncultured Holophagae bacterium | reverse complement strand
CCCTTTTCAGCAAGCTGGCAAACTTCATATCTTCCTCCGGATTTGTTTTTTCATATCACAATAACTATCACGAACCGCTACTATTGTCAAAGACTGGAGAGTACTTACAAGACTGAATCAGGGCAAGGAATTTACCCATTTCAACTTAACATCTATCACCCTTCATCCTTCGCCTTTTATTCATCTTGAGTTTTCCTCTTGACAGTAGAGAGAAGACGGCTATAATAGGTATCCGGTGACGCGGGGTAGAGCAGTCAGGTAGCTCGTCGGGCTCATAACCCGGAGGCCGTGGGTTCAAATCCCACCCCCGCTACCAATTTTCAACTGCAACGCTCCTGAAGAGTGGGGCTTTTTTTGTCTTTGGTTCAGGTTTTCTTGACGCCGGGACAATTACTGTGATACAGTCAACCGCTGTGTGACGAGATTTCGAGGGAGGATTTTGGAACATGTACGCAATAGTGGAAACCCAGGGCAAGCAGCATAAGGTAATCGAAGGCCAGATTCTCATCGTTGACCGGTTGCTGGCGGATGAAGGCAGCACCATTGATTTGGAAAAGGTAAGGCTGCTGGGAAAGGACGACAGTGTAGAAGTCGGTACCCCGTACGTGGACGGTGCCAACGTTACAGCCAAAGTCCTGGAACATAAGAAAGGCAAAAAGGTTCTCGTGTTCAAGAAGAAAAGACGGAAACAGTATAAGCGGATGAAAGGTCATCGCCAATTGCTGACTGTTTTGAAAATTGAAGGAATCAAGGGGTAAGGAATGGCTCATAAGAAAGGACAGGGAAGTTCCCGAAACGGCAGAGACAGTAACGCTCAGCGCCTTGGCGTAAAACGTCAGGACGGCCAGCTTATCAATGCCGGGACCATTATCGTTCGCCAGCGTGGTACCCATTTTAAACCGGGTGAAAACGTTGGCCGTGGCAAAGATGACACGTTGTTTGCATTGTCTACCGGCGTTGTCCGGTTCCGTGACCGGGGCCGCCTCGGCAAATTTGTAACCATAACAGAAGCGCTTCACTAATTCTGTTTTCTTGACCTATTGGGGGGCCTAGTGCCCCCCTTTGTTGTTTCAGGCGGTTTTTATGTTTGTAGATGAAATGAAAATGGTTATCCAGGCGGGCAGCGGCGGAAACGGTTGCATGAGTTTCCGACGGGAGAAGTATGTCCCAAAGGGCGGTCCTGATGGCGGAGACGGTGGAGACGGCGGAGACGTGATTTTTGAAGGCCATGCCGGCATGAACAGCCTGACCCGGTTGCGCCAGCGCCAGCACTATCGTGGGGAAAGAGGTGAACACGGCAAAGGGAAGGACATGCACGGTCGAAACGGCCTCCCCTGTGTCGTCAAGGTCCCCATTGGCACAATTGTGCGAGACGCGGAGACTGCAGAACTACTGGCCGAAATCCTTGAAGATGGCCAGCAGGTCGTGATTCAGAAAGGCGGGAGAGGGGGAAAGGGAAACGCACGGTTCTCCTCCGCAACCAACCGGGCTCCCCGGTATTCTGAAAATGGCCATCTGGTTGAACCCATTGCCATCCGGCTGGAACTGAAACTGATCGCGGATGTGGCCCTGGTTGGCTATCCAAACGCCGGGAAATCAACACTTATTTCCCGCATTTCCAGCGCCAGGCCAAAAGTAGATGAGTATGAATTCACGACACTTCACCCCAACCTGGGTGTCGTTTCTTACGATGATTTCAAGTCTTTTCTCGTTGCGGACATTCCCGGCCTGATTGAAGGGGCCGCTGAAGGTCGGGGGCTTGGGATCAAATTTCTTCGCCATATTGAACGAACCCGCATTCTCCTCCATCTACTGGACGGGGCAACGCCACACGGCTCACTGGTCGAGGAATTCCAGACTATTCGGGAAGAGGTGAAAAAGTTCAATCCCGACATGCTGAATCGCCATTTTGCCGTCGCGGTAAACAAGATGGACAGCCTTGGTTCCCAGGACGGACTGGAAGAAATCAGTCAATTCTGCCTGGAAAACCAGATCCCGCTTTTCCGAATTTCAGCTGTGACTGGAGAGGGGCTTGAAAAATTGGTACCGGAACTGGGACATATGGTTGAGTCCTCGCGGCCGGCTCCCACAACGAGAGAGTTGATCCAGCCGGAGGAAGAGCCAAGCTTGAAGAACGATTTTCTGAACGAGGTATAGATGATCGGCTACTACGGCGGAAGCTTTGATCCCATTCACAATGGACATGTGGAGATTGCTCGGTTTATTGCCGGCTTTGATGCCGTCGATTCTGTCTGTTTTGTTCCTGCTGCCACCCATCCCCTTGGAAAGAAGATCTCTTCGTTTTGCCACCGCATCGAGATGACACGACTGGCCGTAAAGGGAATCGCGGGATTGAGTGTCTCGGATATGGACAACGGCAATGCTGGTCCATGCTACACAATCGATCTGTTGAATCGCCTGAAAAAATCAGAGAAAGGACCCTTCTTCTTCATCGCTGGGATGGACAACCTGAATCAGCTCTTTGAATGGAAAGATTGGGAACAGCTCCTTCAGACCTTTTCCATTGTCTTCACAACACGGGCGGGATTGGATGTAGACGAAGCCGTTTTGAATCGAATTTTCAACGCAACCGGAAGAAAAATAACATTATCAGAACGAATGGAAGCCAATTTTTCAGGGGCCACACTGCTGAGAGTTCCGGATTATCCAATTTCTTCCAGCGAAATTCGCAAAATGATTTTGAACGGAGAATCACCATCTGGTATGATTGATTCGGATGTACTTGATTACATAGAAACACATGATATATACAGGAAGGGGTGAACATGGGATTGTTGGATAACATTATCCAGGCAGCAGAGGAAAAGAAGGCCGAGAATATTTCAGTCCTGAAAGTGACTGAACTTACAACAATTGCAGATTTTTTCTTCATCACCAGTGGATCATCGGTACCACAAAACCAGGCAATCGCCGATGAAATACTGAAAAATGCCGGGCAAAAACCGCTTAGTGTGGAAGGATACGACCTGGCAGACTGGATTTTAATTGATTTTGGAGATATTATTGTCCATATTTTCACCGAGGAGAAGCGGGCAACTTACAATCTGGAAAGTCTGTGGGCAGATGCCGAGAAGTTGATCCGGCGAAATGAAGATTAGCACGATCTGGCCGGGAAAAACACGGAACCGTCACCTGAAGGATCTGGAAGATGATTACCTGAACCGGGTGAATCGGTTTAATCGCGTGGAGCGCGTGGTCCTGAGGGAGAGTAGGGAAACAGACACAGTTCGCCGTACTGCAGCAGAAACTACCGGTTTTTTGAATCATCTATCCACAGGGGACGACCCCATTCTGGTGGATGAAAGGGGGAAACGGATGACATCCCGTGAGTTCGCAAATTTCATTGAAAAGAAGCTGACCTACGGCAGTCATGATCCGTTGTTCATGGTTGGAGGAGAAAACGGTTTCGGGACGGAAATTCGGGAAAAAGGATTTGAATCCATTTCGCTTTCTCCCATGACTCTAACCCACGAGTGGGCACGATGCCTGTTGCTGGAACAGCTGTATCGGGCTTTTACTATCATCCGGAACATCCGGTACCAGAGGTAAACCATGAAATTCCGTACCATTGTCCTGATCTCACTCGTTGTGTTGATTCTGATTTTCATCAGCGCGGCAATTTACATGAACGAAGAGCTCTTGAAAACTTCGTTTCAGCTGCCTGCCGGCCTGGAATTGAACCTTGATCGGGTCCTGATTCTCATATTTTTTGCCGGAACTCTTGGTGCGTTCCT
Organism: uncultured Holophagae bacterium; assembly: GCA_964599895.1. Taxonomy (GTDB): domain Bacteria; phylum Acidobacteriota; class Holophagae; order Thermotomaculales; family Thermotomaculaceae; genus UM-FILTER-49-7. The sequence continues at coordinate 25,456 of CAZRHT010000011.1, read as the reverse complement.
AATGTATCGTTCAATTCGCCTGGGCACCAACCTTACCTGGCGTTCCAGTCGTCACTTTATCCTCGCACTGAACCACCTGTATGCGAACAGCTACGAAGAGGCATTTGAAGAGATCCAGAAAGCGTACCGTAAATCCGGGAATAATTATGACATTCTTATGACCATGGGCGTCATTCACAAGCGGCTGGGGCAGTTTGAAGATGCCACAGTCGTTTTCCGGAAGGCATTTCATAAGAAAGCAACGGTTCAGGCCTTCCTTAAATTGCTGGACGTGCTGCCGGAATCGAACCTGGAATCGGATCATCGTGAACTGTTGAAACTGGTGCAAAAAATCCGGAAGGAATCCCGGACAACGGCGTATCGGGCTCTGTTGAATTATCTGGAACAATCAGGAGACTGGGTTCGTGCGGTCAAAGTCTACTGGAAGGGGAGAAAGGAAGATTCCGAAACTTTCCCGGAAAAGGAAGGCGCTGAAATACGCTACGAACTTGGAAAAACAAGGGAATCTGAACATATCCTGAAAGAGCTGATCTCCGATTTCCCGGATTTCGCACCTGCCTACGTTCGTTATGGACAGCTGCTGCGCAAGAGGGGCAAAATCAAAGAAATGCTCGAAGTAATGAGGCAGGGATTTTCACGCACTCATATTGTTGTTTTCTTGAAGATGATTGAAGATGCCCTCCTGGAGCAGGGAAATCCGGAAGCCGCAGTGGAAGAGCTGGGGAATGTTGTTCTCAATGAAAATCACCATGTCCTGGCAAGATTTTACCTGGGGAAACTCTATTATCGGCTGGAAATGATGGAAAAGGCAAGGGAGATTTTTGAAAATCTCGAAGGGGAAGTAGCATACATCCCGGCCCTTACCTACTACCTGGCTCGGATTTATCATCGCAAGGGGGAACATAACACGGCTGTCCACTACCTCGACCAACTTGTTGAACAGGCTCATCTGCTGGATTTCCGCTTCCACTGCAACAATTGCGAAGCGCAACTCAATGAGTGGACAGAACGTTGTCCGCAATGTGGCTGTATCAATTCCGTCCAGATGATTTTTGAGGAGCTGAAGTCTGATTCCACGCCCATATTCATGCTGTAGAGCTTTTGCGCGTATGCTAAAATTGAGAAGATAAATTGAAGGGCACCATGTAAATGGAGGAAATATGTCTGGACACAGTAAATGGGCAAATATCAAACACAAAAAGGGCCGGGAAGACGCCAAGCGCGGGAAGATTTTCACTCGCTTGATTAAGGAAATTACCATCGCAGCGAGACTGGGTGGAGGTGACGAAAGCGCCAACCCCCGATTGAGAAGCGCCATTGCGGCCGGGAAAGCCGCGAATATGCCGGCAGATAACATCAAACGGGCTATCATGAAGGGAACCGGTGAGCTGGAAGGTGTCAGTTACGAAGAAGCTACCTATGAAGGATACGGTCCCGGAGGTGTTGCAGTGATTGTCGAATGCCTGACAGACAACCGCAACCGCACCACTCCCGAAATCCGTCATCTCTTTGGAAAATACAACGGAAATCTCGGCGAAAATGGATCAGTGTCCTGGATGTTTAATCGCAAAGGCAACATAACAATTGAAAAAGAAAAGATCGACGAAGAAGCCCTGTTTGAAATCGTGGTGGACAATGGTGGAGAAGACGTGCTGGATGAAGGTGAAACCTGGGGCGTGTACAGCGATGTGGAAGACTTCGAAAACGTCAGAGAAGCGCTGGAAAACGCCGGCGTGGAGATGAGGGAGGCCTGCCTGTCCATGATTCCCACTACAACTACTCAGGTTGAAGGAAAGAAATTGCAATCTGTGTTGAAGCTGTTGGATGCTTTTGAAGACCATGAAGATGTCCAGAATGTCTGGTCAAACATGGATTTTGATGAGGCAGAACTGGAAGACTAGATGAGAATTATCGGCATTGATCCCGGCACAACATGTACCGGTATCGGAATCGTGGATAGTGACCAAAGGGGAGAATGCTCCCCTGTTTTTTTTACCGGCCTTCGATTCAAATCCAGGGACCTCTCCATAATTCTGCCTGACTTCTTCAATAGACTGAGTGAAATTCTGGAAACCTACCAGCCCGGTGCTGCCGCAATTGAAGACATCTTCGCCGGTGTTAATGTGAAATCAACTGTAAAACTGGCCCACCTCAGGGGAACGGCAATTGCGGTGCTGGGCCTGAAAGATATTTCCGTGGCCGCCTATGCCCCCCGTTCCGTAAAAAAGGCCATCGCAGGATATGGACAGGCAGACAAGGAACAGTTGCGGTTCCTGGTTGAAACTCAGTTGGGTATCAGCCTGGGGAAAGCACCACTGGATGTATCAGACGCACTGGCGATTGCTCTCTGCCACGCCCAGCATCTGGCATTCGGCACCTGATTGAAAAAGACTGAGTGGAAGGTAAGGTTGAGTGCGGGTATTTTTCCGGGAAGGACAGAAAACCCGACACACTGATTCTTTTTCCACTTCACACTTTCACTTACACTCTTCTTTCTATTGAACAACCCTATTTGGCATTCAGTTGCTCAATGGGTACCGGCGGACTGAAGTAGTTTCCCTGACCCATCTTGACACCCATAGCCCGCAGCCGTTGGGAAATGCGGCGGGTTTCCACGTACTCCGGAATTGCTTTCAATCGCAAAGCATCAGACATCCGAATGATTGTATTCACCACCTTGTATGTTTCCTGGGAATCTTCCATTTGACGGACCATTTCTCCGTCCACTTTCAGGTAGCCCACAGCGCCGCTCTCTGAGAGCGAGGCCACAGTGTGCAGTGAGGAATAGCCGGTACCGAAGTCGTCAATCGCAAAACGGATTCCATAATTTTCGTTAATAAAACGGATTACATCCACGTTTTCAAGTACCGCCTGTTCTGTTAACTCAACAGTTAAGGAAAGACCGGCGCCCTTCAGCTCCCGAACCGTATTTTTCAGGATATTTCTGAAGGTGGCCGACTTCAGGGAATAGGGGCTGACGTTCAGGAATATTTTATCCGTAATGCTTCGTATCCTGTCCTGATATTCACAAATCTTCTCAAAAACCAGGGAATCCAGTTTCAGAATCATTCCCAGATCATAAACAGTCTGGATAAAATCTTTTGCTGAAATCACCGCATCAGGCGTAACAATCCTTGCAAGTGCTTCCAGGTTATACACTTCCCGACTTTCCATCATGACAACGGGCTGGAAATGAAGTTGGATATTTTTCTCATTCAACGTACTTTGGACAAACTGGATCTGTTGATAATTTCGGATAATTCCGCTGATTACGGCCCGTTTATCTTCCGCGTCAAGGCAATAGAATCCGTCTTCAGCCAGAGATGCCCGGGTTATAACAAAGGCCAACACTTTCTTGATCAAATCCCTGGAGAGTCTCTCCCCCTTCCGAAATCCGACCGTTGCAACGGACACGTGGAATCCAATTGTATTCTCCTCAAACGATATACTCTCTTCTTCCAGACGAACCTTCAACCTGCGTATCTGACCCTCCAGTTTCATACCGAATCGATCCGTATGAAAGATGTATAATCTGCCCGGTCGACCCTCAACATAAAAACCTTTGGAGGATGAAGTGGCAAGGGCATTGTCAATGTGGTTTTCAATCTTCTCCAGAACAATGCCTTTTACCGTATCTCCCCAGATTCGGGTCAATGCGTCAAACTTTTCAACTGAAAGAACCGTGACGTGGGAGACTTCCCCTTCCGACACTGCCAGATGGATAAAATCAACGAGACGCTTCTCCCTGTTCTGCACAAAAGAGAGATAGAGATCACCCAGCGTATGTAGAAAATATAGAGTCTTCTTCCCCAATTCCTTTGCCAGAATAAACATCTGCAGATAGTTTCGGGATCTCATATCCTGAGTCATGGAGACAGCCAGTTGCTGGATTGCACGATGCAGAATCTGCACCCATTCAATCTCGTCACCCAGAAGAAGACGAGTCTCCGGTTTGGAAAGCCAGCCGTCAAGCTCGGCTCGAATCGTACTATCGGCCCCTGCCGCATCCCTTTTATCTTCACGTATAGACTGGATAGTGGCCTGAACCCATCTCATGTGAGGACTGATATCCATTTTGTCCTTGAACTCCGACATGAACACATATTCCAGCTCATCAAGATCCTTCAGAAGGTAACCTTTCGTCACAAAATTTTTCAGGTCATCAAAAAACTCACCCACCTGATTCCAGTATCTGTCCAACATTCCCAGTTCAGAGAGTAGAGATAGAAAGCCCTGGTGAAAGAAGTTTAAAACAGCAATCAAATTAGCAACCGGTGAACCGGACTGGTAGTACTGATAACCCAAACCCTGGAATTCTCTTTCCCTTCTGTCAGTGGATTGCCCGACGGCTGAAAGCATTGCTTCTTTTACTTCTGAGACAATCGCCATAACTCCAGCCTCTGACGAGCCGTCCACTATACAGCAATCAAGGACTTCACCCGGCTGACTGGACTCTATAAATTTTCTGAAAAGGCTCTCCAGTTCTTTCAAAATGGCCTTCCACAATGATATTTTGTAACAGTATAACAGAATTGGCCCCATGGAAGAAAAAATAAACCATAAGAAATTCCGCTTCTGCTCTTGCCTCCTTTTTGATAGAGTCAAATCTTTCTGCCGATATGACCCCTGATGCACATCTTAGAGAATATGGTTGAACACTGCTGTGATATGATAAACACGGGAATTTACCGTGGGTTTAATGATTTATCTGAAAGGCCCGATACCGAGAGGAGGATATCCGTGGGGTGGTTGATTTTTTACACACTTTTGGCTCTCGTCGTGTCATTCGCATGCTCTATTCTTGAGGCCACACTTCTCAGCATCACACCAGCATTTGTCGCCACCAGCAGTGCGAATTTTCCTCACCTTGCAGAACGATTGAAACGGTTGAAGAAAGATGTGGAAAAACCCCTATCCGCCATCCTCAGCCTCAACACCATTGCAAACACTATAGGCGCTGCAGGAGTCGGTGCCGAAGCCGCATTTGTATTTGGAAGCCGGTACGTGGGCGTCACGTCTGCTATCCTGACATTGCTCATACTTTATGTTGCAGAAATTATTCCAAAGAGCCTCGGGGCGAATCACTGGAAGAAACTGGCACCTGTGGCCGCTTATGTGCTGCCGGTCCTGATCACCATTCTGGCTCCCCTGGTTTGGCTTGCCATGCTCATTGCCAGGCGGTTGAGAAAGCGGGGGGTCCTGCATCATGTCACTTCCCGTGAAGAACTATCGGCACTGGCTCAAATCGGCGCCACGTCAGGCGCAATAGACAACATGGAATCCACGCTTCTTCAGAACATGCTCCATTTTTCCTCACTGAAGGTCAGTGCGATCATGACTCCCCGTACTGTGGTTTTTGCAATTCAGCAGAATCAGATCGTATCTGACACAATCAATTCCCATCCTGATCTACCGTTTTCCCGAATCCCAATCTTCGGAGAAGATATTGACGATACAGTTGGTTTTGTCCTGAAAAACGATATTCTCATGGCACTCATAAGGGGAGAAGGGGATCGCTCGCTACACGAATTCTACCGTGAAATTCCCACTGTTCCGGATTTTCTTCCGCTTTTTCCCCTTTTTGAACAATTAACGGGGTCCAGAGAACATATCGCTTTGGTTGTGGATGAATACGGCGGTGTTGAAGGTATCGTCACACTGGAAGACGTAATCGAAACATTGCTGGGACTGGAAATTATGGACGAACTGGACCAGGAAGAGGACATGCAGAAAGTGGCATTGAAACTGCGGGAACGACGCCGGAAACGCCTGGAGGTAAACCGCCCCGCAACCGGAAATCCGGAAACTTTGTAGGAAAAGGTCAAGATATGAATGAATTCGATATTAAAATAATTCAGAGAAAATTGAGAACGTGCGTCATGATATGGTTTTCGTTCATTGTCAGTATCTTGATTTATGCAGGGATTGTAGAGTGGATGCAGCGCAGGGCAACTGAATTTGTCACCGCACAGAACAACTCTCTTCATCCGATGCTTCTGGCTATGACTGCCATCTGTTTTCTGGCGGCGGGAATTTCAAAGTACTTTTTGTTAAGAATTCCGGCCGAAAGAATAAACCTGGATACCGAAACCCTTGCCGGTCGCCTGGTAACCGCATCCCTGGTTTCACTGGCCCTGTCGGAAGCTATCTGCCTGATGGGTTTTGCAGAGTATTTCATCTTGCACAACTATGATTCATTTTACCTGTTTTTCATTGTTGCAATGCTGGGAATGATCATGCATATGCCCCGATATCCAAAATGGAAATCTTACCTGGAACAGATGACCGGAACCACTCTCCCGGAGGAACTACAGTAGGCATCAGAAAGAAAGGAAATTGGCCATCGTTCCCCTGTCTTCACTTAAACTCAACTTGTCTCTACTTATCTGCAGAAAGAAAACTGGCTACCGCTTCCGATTCATCGGTAAATACTTCGAAGATGGAAAAGAGCTGGGCAATTTGAAGGATATCCTGTATTTTCTGAGAGATATTCAACAATTTCAACTGTCCATTTTCCCTGCGTGCTTTGATGAGACAGCTTACCAGTTCTCCGGTACCGGAAGAATCGAGGTATGACACTCTGGCCATATTCAATACAATTTGACGCTGTCCTTCCTCTATGAGTTTTTCAATTCGCTTTCTAAGTGTGGCATCTCCGGAACCAATGGTAATCTTGCCTTTCAAGTTCAAAATTCTTACAGTAGAAACAGTTTTTTCTTTGATTTCCAGCATGCTTACTCCCCCCTGAAATCTTTTTCCATAATCAGTGTAAAGGAACCGGGTTCCCCTTGTGTGGAAACCCGGTCCATGGCATTTTGAATAAACAGAAAACCCCGCCCGGATGAGCGAAGCAGGTTTTCCGGAGCCGTAGGGTCTGGCATATTTTCCAGAACCACGCCTTTCCCCCGATCCGAAACCGCAAACTCCATTCCCTTGCCGGTTGCTTCAATGGTGAATTCGACCGGGACTTCAGGGTTCTCTAAGTTTCCATGTCGAATGGCGTTGACAAGCGCCTCTTGAATTCCAACCCAGCACCAGTACCGAAAGTCTTCTCCACCCGCATCAACTGCATCCATGAAATTGTCAAACGCCTGCTTCGCTGCGTCCAACAGCTTCAAGTTGGAGCCCAGTGTAACTTTCAGCCCAGTCCCCATGATTCCTCCAGTTACTTATACCGTTTCATCAGCTCATAGAATTCGCTGTCTGTAGAGAGAATCAGTGTCTGCTTCTGTGAAGCAGTCGCCTTCAGCGCTTCCAGGCCCTTCAGGAACTTGTAAAGATTCGGGTCCTGAGAATAGGTATCCGCATAGATTTTTGTTGCCTGCGCGTCTGCCTTTCCCTTAATTTCCTCAGACTTCCGATAGGCCTCCGATTGGATTCTTTCCAGTTCCCGCTGGGTTTTACCAATTACTTCCGCCTTTCTTCCCTGGCCTTCTGAGCGATATTCCTCAGCAATCCGTTGTCTCTCACTGATCATTCGCTCATAGACTTTCGCCCGTACAGACTTTTCATAGTTCAGACGTTTGATGCGAAAATCAACCATCTCAATTCCGTAGGAGGGTGTAACTTTCCGGATTTTCTCAAGAATCAAACGACTTATTTCTTCTCGACCGGTATTCACATGAAAGTCCTGCTGATCCGCAGGCCCCGCGCCTGCACTTATTGTCAGATTCATCGGCCTGTTCGTGGTTCGAACCAGTTCAATCAGGTTGAATTTCGCAACATTTACCCTGGTTTCCCCGTCAATAATATCGTCCAGACGCCCCTGTGCACTCACTTCGTTCGTCATGGTCTCAAAGAACTTCAGCGGATCCGAAATCCGCCATCTGGCGTAGGTGTCCACCCAGATATATTTTTTGTCCTTTGTGGTAATCTGATTGGCATCTCCGTCCCACTCAAGCCAGCGCTTATCAAAGAAATTTGCCTTCTGGACCAGAGGAATCTTGAAATGAAGCCCGGCATCTTTAATTGGTTCTCGCACCGGTTTTCCGAACTGAGTAATGATGACCTGCTGGGTTTCGTCCACTATGAATACACCACCACTTGCCACGAACAACACAACGATGACAATTGCTATAATCAGTCCGCCTGCGGCCTTCATTTCACCACCCCCTGTCCAAGATTCAGAAAGGGCAGAACAGATTTTGCCTTCTCGTCAATCACAACAATTTTTCCGATCTTCGGAATAATGTCCTTCATGGTTTCAAAATACAACCGCTTTTTGGTAATCGCCGGGGCCTTCCTGTACTGCACCAGCACATCCCGGAACCTGGCCACGTCTCCCTGCGATTCATTTACCCGTCGGACCGCGTAGCCTTCCGCTTCCTGAATTTTCTGCAGGGCCTTCCCTTTTGCTTCCGGGATCACCTTGTTGTACTGGGCCAACGCCTGATTGATCATGTTTTCCTTTTCCTGAATTGCCTGGTTCACCTCGTTGAAAGAAGGTTTCACAGGGTCCGGGGGATTGACATCCTGAAGTACCACCACGTTCACAGCCAGACCGGTATCATACTGCTTGCAAAGCTTCTTGATCATGTCCAGGGCAGCCATGGCGATCTCTTCACGTCCTGTGGTGAGAACTTCGTTAATAGAGCGATCTCCCACTACTTCCCGCATAGATGCCTCGCAAATGTTACGGAACGTTCCCTGAATATTTCGAACCCGGAAGAGATACTCAACAGGATCCTGAATTTTGTACTGGACAATCCACTCAATTTCCCCGATGCCCAGATCTCCTGTCAACATCATGGATTCACCGTAGAAATTGCGAGTTGAATACTGGGACTGGATACCGGCCTGCAGAGTGCGAAATCCGAATTCCATTTTCTGCTGACGCTTGATTGCAACTTTTGTCACCTTTTCCACCAGTGGGATCTTAAAATGAAGGCCCGGCGTTTCTGTACGCGTAAACTTGCCAAACCGCTGAATCACGCCCACCTCGTCCGGTTGAACCGTGTACCAGCTTCCCAACGCTAGTATCAGCAAGGGCACCAACCACAGAAGATTGGCATAGCGTTTGATTTTTTCCGTCGGAATTTTGAAATCCGAAATGTCTATTACTTGTTGGTTCATAAGATTTCTCCTCTCTGTTTATGGTCTCATTCTATCACAGGTTTTATAAGGCAAGATTGAGATTGAGCCTTACTTTGAGTTCTCGGGAAATCAGCGAGGGGGGGAACTCACCAACGTCTCGCCAAATTCTTTCCCACAACCAGGCCCTTATCTCTTTGCCCTTTCCCTGTACAGAGAATACCTCGGTGAGTTTCACTCTATTCATTCACAAAAAAAGGGCGATATACACCGCCATATAGAAATGAGTACGGTACCGTAAATCAGCTGGCAGCTACAAAGCCATGAAAAGAAGTTACCTCTTTATTGGTTTTAGTTATGACGATCGTCCCACTCTATTTTTTTGGGCTTCCCTACTTTCTCACTTCAAAGCAATTTCTTTTCTGGTAGACTAAGATCATGAAGAAACGGTTTAAAAGGAGGCAGAAATGACTGCAAGAGAAACTGTTCGCCAATACTTTGAGAACCACCGGGATGAAATCCGGAAAACCATCGTGGATCTGACCCGGGAAATGTGCGCGGAAAAAACCGTGAATGTCGTTTCGGAAAAGCTGCCGGAATTTCCCTTTCTGAAAATCCGGGGAGAAGAGTACAGGGTTGGAAAGATTGTGAAACGGGTATTGGATGAAGCCGGGATTCCTTACAACGAATACGCCAGGATGGAAGGCAGACCCAATATCATTGGATTACTGGGGAAAAATGCGAACGGGAAACGGCTGATGATGCCGGGGCACATGGATGTGGTACCTGCTGGCGAAGGCTGGGACACCGACCCTTATGAGGTGGTGGAAAAGGACGGGTTTTTGTACGGCAGAGGCGCACTGGATAACAAGGGACCGCTTGCGTCCATCCTTGCGGCCGCAATTGCGCTAAAAAAGAGCGGCATTGACAATGAGCTGGAAGGGCAACTTCAGATCGCAGCGCTGTCCGATGAAGAAGCGGAAGACCCGGACGGGATTGATTACGGAATCGGATATCTCGTGGACGAAAAACTCGTGGATCCGACCATTTCGATCATTCCTGACATCGGAGAGAACATGAAGGGAATTGATGTCGCGGAAAAGGGAAGGACCGTATTCAAAATCACTGCAATTGGAAAGCAGGCACACGGTTCCACACCGGAGCTGGGCATCAATGCAGTGAACATGATGGCAAAACTGGTAAATGAGATTGAACAGTTGAAATTCGATTACGAAGTACATCCGGTTCTCGGTGAACCTTCTCTGAATTTAGGTGAAATTCACGGTGGGGCCGCCCCCAATATTGTGCCGGGCACGTGCTACATATACCTGGATATCCGTTCCGTACCGGGTATGACGAAGGACAGCGTTATCGCACAGCTCCAGGGTTGTGCGGACCGGGTTGTGGGCGGAAAGTTTGAATTAAACTGCATGTCCTGGAATGAAGCCCACGGAGTGGATCCGGAAAACGAGGTGGTTTATGCTATCCAGCGCAATGCTGAAGAGGTGTTGGGTTTCAAGCCGGAACCATTCGGCATGGGCGGCGGAACATACGCCAAAACAATGAATCTCGCCGGAATTCTGGCAGTGGGCTGGGGTCCCGGAGATGACGAAGCCTATCATGTGGCAAACGAGTATGTTGAAATCAAGCAGTTGGTGGACTTCGCGGAATTGACCTGCCTTTTAGCCATTGATCTGCTCTCATAAGAGAGTAGGAGTAGCGGACAGATAAAGAAGTGGGCGTTTTGCGTGGGCGTAGGCGTCAGATAAATAAAGAGAGACCAAAGGGCACAGCAGCATTCTGTGCCCTTCTTTTTCTATACTCACCCTTGCCTTTCACTCAACCTTGGCTCCATCATGAGTAACGTTGCTGTCTCTTCGTTTATCAACTATCTCATTGTGGAGAAGGGACTGTCCGCCAACACCATTGAAGCGTATCGGAACGACATCGTGTTGTTCCAGAATTTTCTGGAACTGGAAAATATTGACATGGTCTCTGTGGGGGAGGAAACGGTCACCCGCTATGTGGCCTTTTTATTCAACGCAGGCTATTCCCCCCGCTCCATCATGCGGTTCAGTTCCAGCCTCCGCCACCTCTACCGCTTCATGGCGGAAGAGGGAATGATTCCGGAAAATCCCACAGACATACTGGAAACACCCCGGGCATTTCGCCTATTACCGAAATATCTGACCGATGGAGAAGTCGAAGCTCTTTTGTCGCTACCGGATGTGGAAACGGCGCTGGGGCAGCGGGACAAGGCTATGATTGAACTTCTTTATGCCACTGGACTTCGGGTATCAGAACTGATCAATCTCAAAACAAATGATCTGAACATGGGAGAATGCTTTCTCATCACCTTCGGGAAAGGGGCAAAAGAACGACTGGTCCCCTTTACGGATACCGCCCGGGACTGGGTGGAACTCTACCTGAACGACGGTCGGATTGACACTTTGAAAGGAAAAGAGAGTTATGTACTTTTTCTAAACCGTTTCGGAAACGTCCTGACCCGACAGGGGTTCTGGAAAATCCTGAAAGCTTATGGCAGAAAGGCCGGCATCGGGGACAAACTCTCTCCCCATACCCTGCGTCATACCTTTGCCACCCACCTGCTTGAACACGGGGCGGATCTCCGGGCTGTACAGATGATGTTGGGACATTCTTCCATCACAACCACAGAAATCTACACCCACATCAGTATGGAACGTCTGAAGCAGGTTTATTTCAAATTTCATCCCAGAGCAAATGAAGAATAACGACAAGAAGTTGGGGAAAGGAAGATCACTTCCTTCCCCTTCCCACGCACACATTTACTCTCTCGCTATGAGGTGTGTTCCGGAGTCTGTGATTTACGGCGAAAACTCAATTTCCGCCACAACCCCTCAGAGCTGAATTGTTGCCATGCCCACCCCAGCCATTTAATGAGGGAATGGGCCAGCCATAATGCCCAGGCCAGCATCAGGAACCGGTAGAACCAGATGGAAATGGACAATACCCAGCTTCCCGGAAGTTTTCCTGCTGAAAAATCCTGATACCATCGGAGATATTCCATACTGGAACCATTCCCGACAATGTACATTTCGGGCCGGCCCATCAGCCCGGCGTAAACAATGGTCACCAGAATGCCAAGAGCGATACCGGTCAGCAATACCAGTCCCAGCTGGAGAAGATCAAACTTCCACGGACCCAGATTCCGGCTGTTCTCACTTCCCCGAAATGCCAGCAGAAACAGCCATCCCACAATGAAAATGGATTGAATCAGGGTCCCCTGGGTCAATCCCACTCCCAACAGCATCCACTCCCACCGGGAAAGTGGAGAACCGGGAATTGCTCCGAGAATAAGGGCAAGAACAATCATCAATAGAAAAATACTCCAGAACCGGATTGCCGGCCCCTGTGTCGGACCGCCCGCAAGAAGCGGCCAACGATCTCGGGGCATGTTAATTACAGTCTCAATATTGGCCCCTTCTGTGTCCAGTTTGATGGGTGCCGTTCGTGTCAATATGCCCTTTGTTTTCATTTCCTTCAAGTTGATCTGAAGATGTTGTTTACCCGGTAGCAGGGGCAACGTCAACAGCTTCCCCTTTCGTTGTACCGGCAGAGCAGATGTCCCCCTCTTTATTGTCTCCACCTTCAAAGATTCCGGCAAGGTTAGTGAAAAATCCTGTCCCAGACTACTGACTGCATCCAGTTCCAGAATGGTCTTTCGCATACGGGAACCGACACTGACAATTCTGTTAACCTTGCTGACCGTAACAGTGGGGCCGGGAATGGCTTTTGGCCGGGTAATGTGCAAGGTCAGCGACTCGCCGGGCCAGGGTTTCCACAACGGATTGTTCCCACTGTCTTCACTTTCGTACACAGCAGTGCCTTTTTCCGCTCCCACGTGCCAGACCGGAGAGGCATTTACATTCCATGTCTCTACCCAGCGGGTCGTATCCTCGGCTTTCAATCCAATGGATGGGGTGACGGATAATCTGCTCTCCCACGTGAAGGAGGATTGTTTTGCTGAAAGGCTGACGATGATTTTACCATTCTTTATCTTACTGTCATCCACTGAAAGGACCTGTTCTCCCTCCAGTAGCGGTATCTCGAGGGAAATTGCCTTTCCTGTCTCAGACAATCGATAAACCGTATTCCGAACAAGCCAGTTGATTCCCAATTCCAGGTTGCGACGTACCTGTACCAGCGGTTCCGTGGCGATCAAACCAAAATCATTTCGACCTTTTCCGGTCTTAGGCGATTTACGTGAAAAAAAGACCTGCCCTTCCGGCACATTGTTCTTACCAATTCCCGTTACCGTCCAGTCGGGGGCCTTAACCTTCAGAAAATGGGGTTTCAGGTAATAGGTCCACTCCCAGTTTGCTGCCGCGGGGATCATTCCGGTTGTCTCGACAGTATGAATCCCCTTTTGCACGAGAATCCATAGAAACCCGTTTTTTCGCATTACAACAGCTTTCGCACCGTCCAGTGTAACGGAAACAGGGGACCAGCTCGGCAGCTGCCCCGGCAACGGGATTGCAGTCTGGCGAAATGCATTGATTTTCAGTGTGCAGCTCAGTCGCCCTTTGTTCAGTGACAGCGCCGCACTTGAAATATCCGCACAGGCCGGGTAGCAGGGCGCCGGTTTCTCCAGTCGGTGTTTCAGTTGGTTCAACATATCCTGGTCCGGGAACTGGGCCCGTACCGGAAACACAAAGAGCGTGAGAATGGCAGCAGCTGTAATTCGCTTCCATTTGAAAGAACGCGGCCAGCGAATTGGTACACCCAGCATCAGGGCCAACATCCAACCGATGAGAACCAGCATCAGAATAACCAGAATCTTCCATAACAGTGGCGGGATGAAAACCGGATGGATTTTCTCAGAAGCTGCAACCGGCCCGGTCCATAGCATTGAAATGACACCGCCCCTCCATTCCGGGATGCCCGGCCCGGTCTGGATCCGGGCCTCCGGGGAAAGGGCCAGGTTCTGTTGTGAATAGAATGCCTGTTTGACGTTTTTGGAAGATGCAGTATCCATGAATTGAGTTGGCTCCGTAGACGAAACCGGATAGTCTTCCTCCTGGACCATTTTCCCTTTCTTTTCCGGGGCCTTCAAAATAATCCGATGCAGGGGTTGTCCACCTCCATAGGATGCCACTGTCGCCTTTACCGGGTCCAGTTGTGAATAAAGGACCGACTGAATTTCCCGTCCGAAAAATGGGACCAGAATCAATACCAACGAAAGAATTGCCAGGTTTCGCCACCACACCACCAATTTCCGGAGCCAGCCATCCGGTACGACCCGAAGAAGGGCCAGGGGGATCAAAAGAAAAAACCAGCTGTACCGGGCAGCCCCCGGTTCGTGAAAGCTCAAGGCAAATCCGAAGAAAACAATGGCAGCTGCTTTCATCCCCCACAGTCGATATGCCGCAAGGGAAAAGAGCAATAATAAAAAAAGGTCCAGCAATGTCCAGGCACTGACCCAGTCTCCCCTGGTTTGCTCAGCGCCGAAACAGGCCAGTAGTCGCCATCCCGGGGGGAGATGGATACTCATAGACAAATTGTCCACATCGGTAAGCCAACCAACCGCCGGCACCGGCCCCCGCTTCGAAATTCGCCCCACTGCCTCCAGGTCCAGGTGTCTTGTGCGAATTTCGACTCCCGCATCTCCAGTAATCGGATTTCCGGTAATCAGTTGCCCTTTCCCGTCTACCTTTATTTGTCCGGGAATTTCCAACGGCGAAGTATCCAGGCGACGGGTCTTATTCAGGTTTCCACTCATGGTGTCCTGATAGATAAACCCGTCTCCTTTTTCCCGCAACCAGAGGTTTCTTTTCAGAGAAATTTTCCTGGGGGCAATACTGGTCCGGGTCCCCTTCATTCGTTCTTTCACCATCAGGGGCGTTTTATGGTCCCATTGGTACACGGGATACGATTTCCACATGTCAGGAATACTGGTCTGGCTCGGATCAATAACTGGCGCACCGGATATGTCCAGCAGACGAAATGCCGGATTAGCTTTAAACGCCACATACTCGCTTTCGAAAACAGTTGAGGACTCGGATGGGAATGAGATAGCTGCTATGTCATGGGTTCGAAATGCCCGCAAGGTGATTTTCCATGTTCCTGACCATACCTGCGCCCGCAATTTTCCATCTGGACCCAGTGCAACCGGCAACGAACTCTGGATTCCGGACAGATGCCAGCCCGCCGGCAAAATTGTGCCCAGTTTCTCTTCCCGGCTGCGACCGGATACGCGGAGCTCAATCTGAGTGTTCAACCACATGGGTATACCATCTTCCAGGAGACGGTATACCTTGATCTCCATTGCGTCTTTGTCCGTTCGAATTTTCTGCTGGCGTTTCAGCCACAGCACTCCATATTTGTCCAGAACCGGGAAAGGAACCCGTTTGTCACCCACGGTCAGATGAATAATGCCCACCGCAGGGGGAATATTAATTTTCTGGGGAATAGCTTCCCAGTTAAATCTTCCGCTAATTGTCACAGCTCCCGGTTCAAGCATGATCTGAGGCCGTCCATTGGATAAGACCACGGGTACCCGTTTTCCGTCCACCTTCACGTCCACCGGCCAGTTCTCGCTGTTCCCCGGAAGACTGAAGCCAACGTTCCGGAAAACACGGACCTCCTGGGAGAAGCTTCCGCCACGGGCTGATGCCTGTATCTTCAGTTCGCCAGGCCACACACAGAGATGGGTTTTCGCATCATTGTACGGGGAGGGACAATTGACATCAGGACTGTCCCACATGACCCAGCCGGTCCATGGTTTCAGGGGTTCGGGGATTGGATTTCCCGCCATCAACGGACTCGCCGCAAGCAATAAAATGAGTACAAGTTTCATGGAATGCCATCCTTTTGGAAATTGGTTTACTGTTTGAATGATAAAACAGTGGGAAAGCTCGCGTCAAGTAAAGAAGCCGGCCAGAAACCAAAGCGGCACAGCATTGTTAAACCCCGGATCAATAGGATGAGGGGAAAACTGGCTCTGAAAAGTAAAGATATTGATTCAAATTCTTTCTTTTTTCGTTTATAATCTCTACCGCAAAAAGAGCCGGAAAACTCGACTCGAAAGGAGCCAAAAATGGCAAAAAAACAAATGCGACCCCTCAACTGGGCATGGGCCGGCATTCTGCTGGGACTATTGAACGTCATCATTATGAACACCTGGGTAAGCAACCGTCCCATCGGGGCCTCCACTGCATTCCCGTACGTTGGGGCGATACTGGCAGGACTAAAAGATGCAGTTTACACGAAACTCATCGCCAAACCCGGTTCCTGGGAACTCTGGTTCCTTTTCGGGGCACTGATTGGGGCTTTTATTTCGTCCCTGATTGCAGGAGATTTCAAACTGCAACTGGTACCGGACCGGTGGAAGGAGGTAAAAGGCAGTTCCAAGGCAAAACGGATTTTCTGGGTAGCTGTCGGGGCCTTCCTGTTGATTTTCGGTGCCCGTATGGCAGGCGGTTGTACCAGTGGCCATATCCTATCCGGATTCATGCAGCTTTCAGCCGGCAGTATTGTCTTTGGAATTGTCGTGATGATTACCTTTCTGATAACCGGAAAACTGTTTTATAAAGGTGGAAAATCATGATGAAAGTGATCATTCTCGGCATTGCTTTTGGCGTGATTCTTCAACGTTCCAGGGTTAACACTTTTGACCGGATTGGCGGATTCGCCATGCTGAAAGACTTTACCGTTCCCAAAATCATGTTAACCGCCATTGCCGTCAGCGTGGTACTGCTCTTTGTTGAAGTTAAACTGGGCATGGCAGGACTTCATGTAAAACCGCTTGTGATCGGGGGGGTAGTTGGTGGCGGTATTCTCTTTGGTATCGGCATGGCAGTGCTTGGTTACTGCCCAGGCACACTAATTGTGTCCACAGGAGAGGGGTCGATGGACGCCCTGATCGGGATTCTTGTTGGCGTAGGAACCGGGGCGCTGTTTGCCGCCATGTTCCCCCATATCCGGGACTTTCTGGGACCAAACTTTGGAAAGATCCAGCTCTTGCCTGACTCCACAATCTGGGGTGGTCTGACGGTTGTGATTTTTTCGATCCTGCTGATATTGCTGGCACGAAAACTGGATTCTCTGGAACAATGAGTGGAAGGCAAGGAAGAGAAGCTCCCACTTACTGCGGGGAGATATAGTATTTTTCCCGGAAATTTGATCTGACTGAGGCTTACAGTTTGATTCCTGATAGAGGAAATGCTACTGTTCCCTTTTAGAATGAGCTCTATTCCAGCTGAATTATATTGAATGAAAGTGTATTTGATTTTGTTTTAACCATGAGCGCAAGGAGGCAGCCTGGATGATTCACACAATAGGAACCGAATTTTACATGATTCGAAGTACGGAAGAGGATTTTCACCGCAATATTTATCTGAAACGATTTATTGGAAGTGATGGCAAAGCCGTCAACATGTTGTTTGACCCCGGAACCCGCCTTGACATGGGAACTATGTTACCAATGTTGAAAGAAAAGGCCGGGGGTATTGCCAATACAAACCTGGTATTCTTGAGTCACCAGGATCCGGACCTCACTGCCAATATCGGCACAGTGCTGGCTTCCGCTCCCCGTTCCTACCTGATTACCTCTGTAGATACATGGCGGCTCGTCAAAATGTATGGCCTGCCTGAAAAAAGGGTACGAACTGTGGAGAGTTTTGATTCCATGGTTTTGAAAATGAAGAAGTCCGGTCATCGAGTCCGCTTCGTTCCTGCCCGTTATTGCCATTTTCGCGGTGCCATGATGGTGTACGACTATGAGAGCAGGGTACTGTTCTCAGGAGATGTCTTTGGCGGCGTAAACACCCGGGAAGGGGATGGAATTTACGCAACTGAAGATTCCTGGGAAGGTATTAAACTTTTTCATCAGTTGTACATGCCTTCTTCAAAAGCCCTTCAGAAAACCATGGAAGCCATCAGTATGCTGAATCCCTTCCCGGAAACTATTGCCCCCCAGCACGGCGACGTTATTAAGGGTGATTTTGTCATTGAATTTATGGACAGACTGAGCCGACTTCAGGTGGGCGCTGACCTGATGGAGGAAAACAACCCTGAAGTGGACCTGGCGGTCCTTGGGATCAATAATTTTCTGGAGTTGATGGGGATTAACTTCCCGGAAGTACGGGATGAATTCCTCTCGCATTTTCAGAAGGGTAATGATTTCACCTCCCCCTTCGTGTTTACCGGCGGAACCGTCAGCGGGATCAAAATCTCACCGGACAACGCGTTGATGCAGATATATGCCATGATTGGCAAGATAGAAAACAGGGAAACTCAGCAGCATCTTCGGGCCATTTTTATGGATTCCATGGACCAGCTGGATATCCACTTTAAAGCCCGGGAAGAAGGAGCCCCATCCAGTGATACTATCCGAAACAATGATTTCATGAATCTCGAAGATCTGCTGGAATAGCTTATCCTTCTTCTTGAATCTTATCTCAATGAAATAAAAACGGGGCACTTTTCAGTGCCCCGTTTGAGTGTTGCAGATTCAACAGATCAAATCATCAATGCCTGCCATGCCTTCTTCACCATCCAGATCATCACGAAAATCCCGGCAACCAGTGAAACCAGAAAAAGAATCATGGGAGAATATTCCGGTATCAGTTTCAACTGATCCAGGGTAAAGAATTTTCCAAGATAACCGGTCCTGAGAAAGGCCCGCATGAAAGTCATAAGATAGACCAGCACAATCAACACTACGGTAGTCGCAAGTACTTTTTTGCGAAAAGAAAGGACCAGCATCAAAACAACCAGGATCAGCGCCAGAACAAATACTCCGGTTGCGAGCCCGTTCTTCCCCATGAAAATCAGCATCACAGGTTTCGGTTGACTGACAAGGAACCAGATACCAAGGAGAATGGAGATAATCGTAAACATATTGAAAACCTTCATACCCACATCTTCTCCATAGGCAGCCAGCTCCGGATCACTCTTTGACTTCAGCCTGGTAATGAGGGCGGTATAAAGACCACCTACGGCGATGGCACCAATCACCATGTGTAAATATCGGGGCAGAAAGGTGGGATGACCGGAAGCCAGCACCGTTCCATTCATGTGTTGAAAGTAACTGGAAAACTTGTCCGGCAGCGTCATCAATAACATGTTATTACTGAGAAAGTAGGCAATTGTAATGAACAGTATAAACACAATGGAAATTACCCATCCGCCTGCCTTCCCCAGCTTTTCAAATCGAAAATCATATAGATAAGCACCGAAATAGGCCAGTATGAGGATGGGAATAATCAGGATCCAGAAAGCAGCCATCAGGATAGAGCTGGTATAAAAGAACTGCTCGTAAAGCACTTGAACAAAGAGCAGAGGTGCCACCCCGAAAGTGACAGTAAAGGCAACCAGCAGTGGCAGAAGGATAGCCAGAAAATAGGCCAGTCTGCGATTCACTTCGCCTCCTTTGAAGCGCTGAACCATCGAGATACCGGCTGAACCCAGCATGGCGTTCATAAAGAGAAGGTGAATGGGAAATGTGAGGAGCAGGAGGAATTGAAGCCAGCCCCATGCCACAGGGAGAGCGTCCGGTGTGGGAATAAATTGGCCGTTCATTTCTGACCTCCTTTCAAAGAATTCAGATAGTCCGCGAGGGCTTCTTTCTCTGCTTTCGTTCCCTCCATCGGCGGCATCTCTTCAACAAGCTGATGCAGTTTGTCCAACGCATCCCTGATTTTTGCCCGATCCCATGCGGCAGTCTTTTCAGCAAGGTCCGAAGACTCGTGGCAAGGGGAACAGTGGTCCTCAAAAACCGTCTTCCCGTCCACTGAAGGAACAACAGATTGGACAGCTTCCTTATGATTCAGAGAATACAGGAATGCGGCAAGCTGGTCCTTTTCAGCGGATGTTCCATCATACGGCGGCATCTCTTCCACAAGCTGGTTCAATTTGTCCAATGCGGTCCTGATTTTTTGTTGGTCCCAGCCAGCCGTTTTTTCAGCCAGGTCCGCCAGCTCATGGCAACTGGAACAGTTGTCTTCAAACAAAATCTTTCCCGAATTGTTTCCTGCATTTGACGGTTTTGGCTCACTCACATCCTTGCCGTTCAAATCCCCCGCAATGTAGGCAGCCAGTGCCTGTGCTTCTTCCGGCGTCCCGGCAAATGGCGGCATGAAATAACGGACCTTGTGAATTTTCCCGATGTATTTCGCCAGTGCGGTGTAACTCATGGACTTGGTCCGGGCAATGATATCGTTGTTGAAACCGCCGATTGTGTGACAGGCATAGCACTGACTGATGAACAGCTCCTTTCCGGCGGCAGACCGATTTTCCGGTGTTATGGTTCGGTTCTGAATCCACCTGGCTGTCTTGAGGAAGCCCTTTTCCTGCAGCATCGGCACATCACTTTTCAGGATCCCATTGGAGTACATGAACTCGTTGACAACGAAGGGCCGCCTTGCCGCTTCCCTTGTCCATTCAAATGAACCCACAATCAGGAACCCACAGATAAAGGCCAGCATCGCTACCAGTTTCAAGTTCCAGGAAGGTTTTGCGATCCCGGCAATCAAAGTGATAATCATGATGCCAACAGCTCCCCAGAATCCCCAGCGCAAAGCCATAACAATGGTGGGAGACTGGCCCGTCACAAGATTGTGGGCGTGGGTTGGCAGCACTGCCAAATACCATAGCCCGCTTGGAATGGCCAGGATCAGAGAAACCAGTGTCCATTTGCCGGAAAAACGCGTCATACTCTCTTTCACAGCTTTATCTTTTGTAAATGAGGCAGTCAGATAACCATATACTCCCGCCAGCATCGTGGCAATGAAGGTTCGGAAAAACACAGACGGTACAAAAGAGGGATTGAAAAATCCACGCCAGAAATTGTGACTGGCCAACCATGTGCCAGGTGTCAGCATAAAGTCAATAATGCCGGTAATCAGAAACAGTGATACCCACGCGCTGATGAAGTACACCCAGCCGATGGCCACGTGGGTCTTGTCATCCATTTTGCCAAAAGTGTAGAAATAGATGAATGCCGCAGAAACTTCCAGTATGAAAAAGACCCATTCCGTGGCCCATCCGAACACAAAATTGTGAATCACGAGGGAAATACCGCCCGGGTTTACCAGTGCGACAATAAACCAGATTCCCACCCCGGTAATGGAACCGTATACCATGGTAATAAGCAGGAAAAATTTGGCATGGCGTTTTGTGAAGGCCAGGATACCAGGATCCTGTTCACGCAATCCTTTTTTTTCGGAATATACCAGATACAGCCCGCCACCCACCGCAAAATGCGAGACAAATACGTGGGTAACGGCAATCAGGGCTATCAGAAAACCGCCACCAATCGTGGGCAAGTACCACACAGGAAAATTCATACGTCCCCCCCGTTGTTAATTTCATAACTCAAGCCCAATTATACTGAAAATGGCCTTCCATGACAATGCCGGTGTGGTAGAATAGAGCTGAATTCAAAGCGAAAAAGTTGGAGGTTTCCTTTGGGACAGGTCAATTTTAGTGATTTGGGAAAAAAGATGGCTGCTGAACCCAGCGCATCGGAAAGGCTCCAGTTGCTGGTCAGCGCTATGGGGGAAACATTTGATCTCCCACAGGAAGACGTTACCGTCATGGCAGAGAGCAACGGAGTTCTGATTTTCCGGCACCCGAAAGCCCTTGCAAAATCTACAGTCCCCATCACGGCAAAATCCATTGCCGGGCAGACCTTTCAGCAAAACAAGGTCTACGTGTTCAATAACCTCAGTGAAATCCAACATGTGGAGCTGTTTGAGCAATTTGTACCAAAGGAGGGGGGCGCGTTGCCGATTCAACGGATGATTTCCTGTCCCATCCCAGGCAAATCCGGCCCCAGGGGTGTACTTCAGGTATGCAGAAAAGGAAAGATTCGGGATAGCGTAGCCCCCTTTTCGCGGTCAGACACAGATACCATTATTTCACTCGCAAGAGTTGCGGGACAGCACCTCCTGAGATAGCTGCTTTATGAAAGTCGGAAAATATAATATGGAGTAATCAATGATTGTAAAACCTTACACAGAACTTAAACCGGAAAAAGTGGAAATGGAGGGCACAGCAAACACTACGATTCGGTGGTTGATAGCAGAGAAAGAAGGTGCCTCAAATTTCTTTATGCGGCTGTTTGAAGTGGAACCCGGTGGCCATACTCCCTTTCACAGTCATCCAGGAGAACACGAAATTTTTATCCTGGATGGCAAGGGAAACCTGAACAGTGAGAGCGGTCCGAAGTCCCTGTTCCCAGGTATATTTGCGTTTGTTCCGGGAGGAGAAAAACACCAGTTTGAGAACACGGGCGATGAGCCCCTGAGATTTCTCTGTATTATCCCCTCAGATTATTAGGTATATGAGAAGAGGTGCCTTTTCAGGCACCCCTTCTTTACTGCATTTGCATTGTCGCAGAACGACTCAAATCAGTAATTTTCTGCCATAACTTCAAAATAGGCCTGCGGATGGGCACATGCCGGACACACTTTGGGAGCTTCAGGGCCTTCGTGAATATATCCGCACTTGGTACATTTCCAACGGGTAGGCTGGTCCTTCTTGAAAACCTTTCCTTCTTCAATATTGGCCGCCAGTTTCAGATAGCGCTGTTCGTGGGCCCATTCCACTTTCGCAATGTTGCGAAACAATGCGGCAATTGCGGGGAATCCCTCTTCTTCCGCCACATCCCCAAAAGTAGGGTACAACTCAGTATATTCCTCGTTTTCACCTGCTGCAGCAGCTTTCAGGTTTTGTAGCGTAGTCCCCAACTGAACCGGATAATCGGCATCTACATTCACCATTACGGCTTCGTCAGCACTCATTCCTTTTACAATTTGTTTGTAGAAGTTCTTGCCATGGATGCGCTCATTGTCACCGGTTTCCAGAAACAAGGCTTCAATCTGCTTGTATCCTTCTTTCCCCGCCACAGACGCATACATGGAATACCGGTTGCGCGCCTGGGATTCTCCTGCAAAGGCTTTCATCAAATTTCCAAGCGTCTTTGTCCCTTTCAATGATTTTGTCATTTTCCCTCCCTTTTAAAAATGGCTGAACAGTTCCGAACAGCCTGATTTTCTTCATCTAACCTCTTCGCTCCGCGAACACTCATCACATAAGCTTTCGAAAACCACCATTTTACGCAACACTTTGTACCGTTCACTCACAGCTTTCGGAACCGGAATGCTGTCAAGCTCGGAAGATTCAATATCCACAATCCCACCACAGCGAATGCACTCGACATGGTGATGGGGTAAGGGGTTGGTGTCAAAGCGAAGGCCGTTTCCGGTGCCGTGAACCTTGTGCAGAAGACCCATCCTTGCAAAAGTTTGAAGAGTGCGATTGACCGTGTCAAAAGAAACATTGGGAGAACGGAGTGCAACCTCTCTGGCTACCTCCGTAACGGTGGGATGGTTGTGGAACATAGACAGTATCTCAAATACAAGCGTACGCTGAGGCGTGACTTTCATGCCATATTCCCGACATTTCTTGACAAACCAGTCCATATCGCGTTTCTCTGTCATAAAAATATCATAACAGACCCAAAGAGATCAGTAAAGAGGAAACATATTTAAATAAGAGCAGGTACAATTTATTTCAGATCAACTTCCATACAGGCCGGAGCTTAAGTAGCGCTCTCCTGTGTCCATGATCATGACCACAATTCGTTTACCCGAATTCTCAGGTCTTTTTGCCACTTCGAGTGCCGCCCAAACAGCAGCACCGGAGGAAATCCCAGCCACAATACCTTCCAGACGGGCCAGTTTTTGAGCTGTTTCAAATGCGTCTTCATTTTTCACCCGAATCACCTCGTCAATAATATCCCGATTCAAAACAGCAGGAAAAAAACCGGCGCCAATTCCCTGAATTTTGTGAGGTCCAGGCTGGCCGCCTGAAAGAATAGCCGAGTCTTCCGGCTCCACTGCAACCGTTTTGAATTCCGGATTTCTCTTCTTAAGTTCCTCGGAAATGCCGGTAATGCTGCCGCCGGTACCGACACCATCTACCAGAATGTCCACCTTTCCCTCCGTGTCGTTCCAGATTTCAACAGCCGTATTTTCCCGATGGGCAGCGGGATTTGCCGGGTTCTCAAATTGCTGCAGCATCAAAGCTCCGTCAGTGTTTTCCACAATTTCGGTCGCCTTGTCGATAGCGCCCTTCATTCCCTTTGCACCGTCGGTGAGAACCAGCTTCGCGCCAAGCGCATGTAACAAGGACCGGCGTTCGACACTCATGGTGTCCGGCATGGTCAGTATAAGACGGTATCCTTTTGCCGCCGCAACCCAGGCCAGCGCAATGCCGGTGTTTCCTGATGTGGGCTCCACAATCACTGTATTTTGCCTGATTCTTCCTGCCCTTTCAGCTGCTTCAATCATTGAAACACCGATTCTGTCCTTGATACTGCTTCCGGGATTGGTAAACTCCAGTTTGGCCACCACTTCGGCCACTGATCCTTCGGTAATCCGGTTCAACCGTACCAGCGGTGTATTCCCGGTTAATTCAATGAGATTATTGTAAATGCGTGTCATGATTCTCTCCTGACTTATTCGTTTTGTTGATAAAATATTTTAAATGAATGGATTAGATAGCATGGATCGTATGGGTCAGGGGCGACAGGTGCAGCTCGAAATGAAGATTTCAGCTCGTGTGGTGAGTTCTGGTATCTCATTTCGGACAGGAACCTCCCAAAATGCGCAATTGTCCCGGCTTATGCTGTTGATTATTTCTGAAACCCTGCAGAAACATGGACGTAAAAAATATTTCAACTGGCACTCCTTATGCATTTCCATTGGGATTTTATGTAAAATTGCTCATCTTGTCAAGGAATACTTGACAAAAAAGAAAAGTTTTAAAAGGACTTATCAATACTGAAGTTTGTCCATTGCGGATCACAAAGCTATTTCTTGGCAACCGCTTCCTTCTTTTTGGCGATCCTATTTTTCGCCAGCCGAGTATTCCAGCGTCTTGCCCATTTGTCAAATGAATCCCTTAGGGAAGCGGAACGACTGAACCATATATGACCGAAACGGATGGAGAAGGCTTTTTTTGCCTCAGATGGCGGTTTCCCTTCCATGGCCACTTGCCACATGGCCGCTCCCAAGGCAGCGCGGTCCGCACCGGATTTGCAGTGGATCAATACCGGCTTCGGCACCTTCTTGAATAGCCTCACCAGTTTGTCCAGCATATCCGGTGAAGCTGGGTTGCTTGCGGAAAGACCAAAGTTGTAATGTTCAATGTGTAACTTACGACATGCAGCGACCTCTTCCTGGTACCATCTTCGTTCCGGCACCTTGCTTCGAAGGTTGATGACTGAACGGATGCCATATTTGGCCGCATATCGAGCCATGTGCTCAGGCCCGACCTGACCGGACCGGTAGGCAACACCGGGTGTAATCGCATGGAAATTGTCACCGATGATGATGTGGGCAAACCATCCGACTGCAACAAAAAATATGAGGCCGAC
>CAZRHT010000010.1:0-55070 GCA_964599895.1 uncultured Holophagae bacterium | reverse complement strand
GTCAGTCTGGACCCGTTCAGCGTGTTGAATGAATCCGTTACGGATATCTTCAGTCCCGTGGATGTGTCAACTGTTGCTACGGTGGATGCTGTTCCGGATGCTTTTGTCGGGGGATGGCAGATGCAGGATATGGAAGATGCGAGGGGCCCGATGCGAACCTGGACACCGGCGTTCAGGGGTGAGGGGAAGCCGGCCGTTGTGGTTCCCCACGTGGCCAGCGACATTGTCCATGGTGAGCTGTACTGGAACACGTGGGTATCCGTGATGAACAGCGGAAGTTCGGCAGAAGGGCTGCAATTTACCTATACACCGCCGTTTCTTCCTTTTACCAGTGATGAACAGGTCCCGGCACTGGGGTTCGTCCATTCGAATGTGGAACACGATATCTTTGCGGATAACTTTCCCGCTGAAGGGGTAGGATTTGCTTCTTTGACATTACCGGACGCGGCATCCGGGAAACTGATGGGCATCAAAGCTATGGAGTCCTTCGACAAGAAAACAATTGCAAATTCCGCTCAGTTGACACTGGATATGAAGGCCGGAAAGGCGCTGTATGTTGCCCATGTGGACAATTCGTTTTTCTGGTGGACCGGAATCGCACTGGACAACCTCTCGACAACAGGGAGTGCGTCGGTCACCGTCACCGGGTACACGAAGGATGGTATTGTATCAGCGACAAAGCTTTACACAGTGGAACCCGGTGCTAAGTTGATTTTTGTGACAAAAACGGAATTTCCTGTCGATGTCGCATGGTTCAAAGTGGAATCCAACCTGCCGTTGATCGGATATGAGCTGTTCGGTACAACCAATAACAGAGAACTGGCAGGGCTCAGTATTCCCACGACAGGGGCAAAAGACCTTTTTCTGCCAATTGTCGATGTGGGGTTGAGCAATGACTGGTATGGACTGACCATTTTGAACCCCAATGAAACCGCAGTAACCGCCACATTGAAGTTTTACAGAAATGGCGCACTGGTTGGCCAGACATCTGTTCCGCTTGGGGCGCTCAGCAAGTCCGTGGGACTCCTTGCCGACTATTTCACGGGTGACACCGACCTTATCGAGATAACCGCCACAGGGCAGGTGGTGGCGTTCTGTTTGGAAGGAGATAAAGGGCACAACAGGCTCGGCGGTGTACTGGGCGCTTCGAGATAAGACCGGGCATAGGAAGATAACCAAAGTTGAGAAAAGATGTAGAGTGATGAGTAGTAGAAAAATTCTACCTGGAGAGTTTTACGCCCACGCCCACACCAAACGCCCACTTTGGACCCTTTCGGGCAAAGAAAATGTTGCGTTGCCCGGTTTTAATATGGTATAAACTTGTGTCTTGTGGCAGTTTTGTGGAAAGGAGTAGACACCATGTCAAAAGTATGTGAAATTTGCGGAAAAAAACCTATGTATGGGAATAATGTCAGCCATGCGCATAATCTGACCCGGCGCCGGTGGCTTCCGAATATTCAGAAGATTCGTGTGGAAGTGGACGGCGAAGTAAAGCGGATGAAAGTTTGCACCAGTTGTATTCAAGCGGGAAAAGTTAATAAGAAAATCGGGTAAGACCATGACATCTCTCGACGATCATTTCCGGGAGATCATCAGAATCGCGATTTCCAATGAGGAAAACGCCGAACTATTTTACCGGGAAGCAGCTGAAAAAGTAAAACTCGATCACGCAAAAAAAGCTTTGCTGGAATTGGCGAAAGAAGAGACGGGACATGCTGAGTTTCTGAAAACAATTCTTGAGAATGGCGTGGAAGAAATTCTGGCCGCGCAACCGACCAGGGCAATTCAGGACCTGAAGATTGTGGATTATCTTTCAGTGAAAGAGTTGAACGAGTATGCCAATTATCAGGATGTGCTTACAGCAGCCATGCAGCGGGAAAAAATTGCCTACGATTTCTATTCAGAGATGGCAAATCTTGTTCACAACGAGAAACTTAAGGGCATTCTGTTGAAATTGGCAGAAGTTGAGATGGGGCATAAGAACCGTCTGGAACGTCTGTATGAAGAAGAGTTTTACCAGGAATTTTGATGAAAATTCAGCGAATAGTAAAAAAGGAGACTTTTTAGTCTCCTTTTTTTGTTTGTACTGTCGCGTGGTGTTTATTCTGAGGGGATTTTCGGGCGTCCGATAGAATAATACGTAAATCCCAGTTGTTTCATATTTTCCAGTTTAAAAAGGTTTCGCCCATCAAATATTAGCGGGCTTTTCAGAAGCTCTGATGCCTTTTGAAAGTCCGGCTTTCTAAACTCCATCCATTCAGTCATTAACACCAGTGCGTCGGCATTGTGCAGTGCCGCATACGCATTATCAGCGTAAGTCAGCCCGGACAACTTTCCGAATTTCCGCTTTGCATTTTCAATTGCGACCGGATCGTAGGCGGTCACTGTTGCCCCACCGTTAATCAGAGCGTGAATCACAGGAATGACAGGGGCTTCCCGCATGTCGTCAGTGTTCGGCTTGAAGGAAAGTCCCCATACTGCGAATTTCTTACCCGAAAGGTCTCCGTCAAAATGGCTGATGATTTTATCAATGAGATGTCGTGGCTGGTTTCTGTTTACCTGCTCTACGGCGTCTACAACACGGAGATGATGCCCGTACTCTTCTCCGGTTTTGAGGATGGCTTTCACATCTTTCGGGAAGCATGAGCCCCCGTAGCCGACTCCGGGAAAGAGAAAACTGATGCCGATTCGGGAGTCGGAGCCAATTCCCTTCCGAATGGCTTCAATGTCCGCACCGACCTTTTCAGCAAGAACAGCGAGGTCATTCATAAATGAAATACGGGTTGCCAGCATGGCATTTGCCGCGTATTTGGTCATCTCGGCGCTACGATTGTCCATGATAATCAGACGATCCCGCTTTCTTACAAAGGGGGTGTACAAATCCACGATGATGTCGATGGCCTTCTGGCTTTTGGCACCGATGATGATGCGGTCTGGTTTCAGGAAATCATCCACGGCCGCGCCCTCTTTCAGAAATTCCGGATTGGATACGATGTCAAATGGATGGGATGTGATTGAGGCAACGGTTTCTCTGACTTTGTCAGCAGTACCCACAGGTACGGTGGATTTGTTTACAATTACCTTGTAGCCATTCATGTGAGTTGCAATATTTCGGGCGGCGGTGAGCACGTAACTGAGATCAGCGGATCCATCTTCATCTTCCGGAGTACCGACTGCAATTAAAATAATGCTGGAATTCTCTACTGCTTCTTTCAATGAAGTGGAGAAAAGAAGCCGTCCTTTTGCCAGGTTGGTTCGAACCATTTCAGTGAGACCGGGTTCATAAATGGGGATGACACCTTTTTTCAGGTTTTCAATTTTTTCAGCATTCACATCGATTCCGTAGACCGTGTTGCCGCTGTTTGCAAAACAGGTGCCTGCGACCAATCCCACATATCCGGTCCCGATCACACAGATTTTCATGTATCCTCCGATGCTTCTTCCCTGAAATTTGGATAGAAACGTCTGTTATTAAATATGGTCCGGGAATCAGTTAGTTTTCCGAGCCACGCAGATTATAGCGGTTTCAAACTTTGCCGTCAAACATAGAGGAGTGTTATGTGCGCCTGCGGCACCTGTGTTCAGTGTTCTGACCGGAAAGAGAGAAGAAGGGCGACTTCCCTGTCCCTCACTCACTTGCACTCTCTGTCGCCCACGCCCACGCATAACGTTCCACATTCAAGTGAAAAGTGTAACAGGAATGTAACAAGGGATAAAACATGACACAGCTCACATGAGGGACAGAGAAAATGGTATGGGGATTGCATCATAGGGTACTGAGAATGGCAAGTGCCATAAGAAAGTAACAGGAGGTGCAGAATGAAAAAATTTCTAAGTATTGTGGTTCTGGCTGGGGTGGTTTCCCTTTCTGCGAATGCCGGGTGTGTGGTACGCGCAAGAGCGGTGGTGCCCGTTCCCGTCGTGACGGTTCATTATCGGGCAGTTTCAGGAAGGCGCGTGCTGGTAGTTCCGCGCGGCGTAGGACGGGGCCATGTGGTAATCATTAATGGACAGCGTTGTGTTGTGAAGAAACGGAAAAACGGGCGGGTCAAGGTTATGTATCCGGGCGGACGAGTAGTCTGGGTGAATGCGGTTTATCGTTAACAACATGTGGCTGAAAGAAAAAAGCGGCCTTTCAGGGCCGCTTTTCTTGTTTCAATGAGAAAAAGGGAGGCTATTTCTTGTGGGCTGCCTCGAACTTCATTCCCTTTTTCTCACACCGCGCGAGGTTTTCTTTCGGATTTTTCATGAACTTTGCTTTACATCCTGCACCACAGAAAAAGACCCGTTTCCCATCCACATCTGAGAAAACTTTATGATTAGTGAGCTCCTCTCCGCATGGACACTTCGTCTGTATTGCCGGCGAATTTTCGAATTTCAATCCTTTCTTTTCCATCGCAGCCAGCTTTTTCTCCGGTGCTTTCAGAAAGTCGGCTTTGCATCCTTTGCTGCAGAAGTATACCCGTTTTCCCGAAGCATCCGCGTAAATAGAATAATTGACGGGATTTCCAGTGTTTGGGCACTTCGTTTGAATATGGCTGGCGGATTTTGCGTGGGTCTTGTGATCGTGCTGCATTGTTGTTTTAGATTTTACAGAATCCGATTTCTCAGCAGGAGCTGATTCCAGTTCAACGCCTTCAGCTTTCATTTCTGCCATGTACTTGTCAGGGTGTTCCATAAATTTTTCAGGACAGCCGGCACAACCAAAATAGATTCGTTTTCCGTCATAGTCCACGTGCAGTGATTTGTTGATGCTGCCCTTGCAGATCGGACAGATGGTCTGGGGTGAAGCGGCATAGGCACTGAGCCCCGCGAGAATGATAACAGTCAGTATTCCAAGTATTCTTTTCCTCATTTTTTTGTCCTCCTTATTCAGTTTATGATCCTAATGGGTTTATAACACCAAATTGCTTTTGAGTTAGTTGCAGGGAACACCTCCTTTCCGCAGTATTATTGTTGTTCATGAATGTGGACTTTATTCGGTAGCGTTAATATCGAGAAAACATGGTCCAGGTCGAACGGCTTGGAGAGTAGATGATCTACGGGGATATTCCTGTCTAATATGTTCGAAATCAAATCAATGTGGCCGGAAATGATGACCTTTACGGTTTCCGGTTTCAGATAAGGGAGGGACTGTTTAATCAACTCCAGTCCGTTCATGTCAGGCATAAAGTAATCAGCAAACAGAATGTCAACGGTATGTGCATAATCCTCTAGAAATTTGAGCGCGGAATGCGGGTTTGTAAAACAGCTTACTCCGTCCACCTTTGATTGAATCAATATCTCAAGGCTTCTCAGAATTGTGGGTTCATTATCTACGATGACTACTTTCATTTGTGTTCCTTTATGTCTCCTCTCAGTATTTACGCATCCAAGTATCATGCCAGAATTTGTAAAAACGTAACCAATAGAAATAAAAATGGAAACAAAGACTTTGTGATTTCATTTGAATTGAGAAATTGATCAGAATCTGTTGACTGTGACCAGAATCTGACCGCTTGCCGTGGCCCCGACCGCCGGCTTCCAAGTGAAGGGTGTTGAATGTCAGGTGGAAGAAAAAATAAGGGAGTGGTTTCTCCGGCCTTTTCTCAAGCTTTCTTATACCCTTAAACTCAGGCTCGGACTTAAGCTTGATTCCACTCAAACTTGATTCCACCAATGGGTTTTGATATTGCATGGTGATGTAAATCTGTCATAATGGTATGACAAACGCTGCAGGAGGCGAAAATGTCGAGCTCCTTTGGTCTTGAAAACCCCCTTGAACTATTCTTGAAAAAATCGCGAAATGAGTTTACACGGGGAGATCTTCTCCGGGTAATTGAGGGAATGGCAATTGAATTCCTGTCTTTCCACTATACAGGCCTTGACGGGAAATTGAAGGAACTTCGTCTTCCTGTCCAGAACCGAGGGCAGGTGATGGAACTTCTTGCTGAGGGAGAACGGGCGGATGGTTCCTCCCTTTTCAAGGGCCTTGTAGAAACAGCCTGTTCGGATTTATATGTGGTACCGGTGTACAGAACGGCATTTCTCAATCCCTTCAGCAAGAAAACCCTTGGCGTAATGTGCCGGTTTTTTGACAGAGACGGCAATCTGGCTACCTTTGCACCGGGGGCCATTTTGCATGAAGCTTCCAGCCTCTTGAAGACTTCAACCGGACTTTCTCTGTATGCCTTGGGGGAATTGGAGTTTTTCCTCCTTTACAGGCCTGAAACGGAAGACGGAGATCACTATCCACTGTCCAAGCAATCGGGCTACCATGCTACCGGGCCGTTTGTAAAGAAGGGCGCCATTGTGGAAGAAATGGTGCGGCACATTGCCCGGATTACAGGTTCTGTCAAGTACGCGCACAGCGAAGTTGGTGTAATCCGAGATCTTGTGAGCAATATTCCTGAAATCAATGGTCGTTTCGGAGAACAATGGGAAATTGAGTTCCTTCCTGCTCCAGTTGAAGACATGGCGGATGACCTGGTGATTGCCAAATGGATTGTACGTAATGTGGCACAGGAACACGGTTGTATTGCTACATTTGCACCGAAACTTGAAGAAGGAGTTGCCGGAAATGGGTTTCATTTTCACATGATGCTCAAAGATGGTGAAGAAAATGTGATGGTGGAGAAAAACGGTGAATTGTCCACAAAAGCCAGGCAGCTAATCGGTGGGGTCTGCCATTACGCGGATTCATTGACGGCCTTCGGAAACACGGTTTCATCCGCGTATTTGCGGTTGGTTCCCGGACAGGAAGCACCCACACGGGTATGCTGGAGTGATTTGAACCGAACGGCAATGATTCGTGTCCCACTTGGATGGCAGACTGTTCATGAACTGGCAGCCAGCCTTAACCCCACGGACGAAAAGGATGAGACCTCAGGAAAGAGCAGACAGACTGTCGAGTTGAGGACAGCGGACGGAAGCGCGCTGATTCATCTCATCCTGTCGGGAATCACAATGGCTGCCCAATGGGGACTGTCTCACCCGGAAAAGTCTATGGAAATAGCTGAAAATCTCTATTTGCCGATGAACAATTTCCGGGGAAAGGATTCTCTTGATGATTTGCCACCTCTGCCAAGGAGTTGTGTGGAATCTGCCGCTGTTTTGAAGAAGAGGGCTGAGCTGTATACAAGAGAAGGGATATTCCCGGAATCTGTACTTCAATATATGGCAGAATTGTTAAGAGCGGAAGATGATGAGGATATGAACCAGAAGCTGACTAATATGCCTGCGGACCAGCGACTCAATGAATCGCTGAAGATCATGCATGGAAATCTCCACCGCCATTGAAACATGAGGCATGAATCGGTACGCGTGGCTGACCTGATAAAATTCAAAGAGCTGTGAGAATGAAAGATTCTTTGATGGCCCGGGTTTTCTGGACAATCTCATATCGAACCACGCTTCTTCTTGCGACCTTACTGACGCTGGCAATTCTCGTTGTCTTGACGATTCTTCTGTTTCCTTTCAAGGATTGGATCGTTGACACATTTGCAAGATTCTGGGCCAGGGCCTGTCTCTGGTCCGCCAGGGCTACGGTCAGTTGGGAAGGGTGGGAAAACGTCCCGAAGAATCCGCCGTACATCATTGTTTTCAACCATCAAAGTGATTTTGACATTTATGCTTTAATGGTTGGTCTCCCCAGAAACTACCGGGCCATCATGAAGAAAGAACTGATGTACTATCCGTTTCTGGGATTGATAATCTATTTTTTCGGGTTCATGCCTATTGACCGGAAGAATAGAAAACGGGCAATTCGCGCCATTGGGCGGGCAGCACGGATGTTCAATCGATATCCGTACATTATGGCTCTCACAGGCACTCGAGTACGAACCAGGGACTTCTTGAAGCATAAAATGAAGAAAGGGCCTGCAGTGACGGCAATCAAGTATGGTGTTCCTCTGCTTCCCGTTACGATAGTCCATGCTGATGAGATACACGTGAAGGGACTGGGATTGATTAATCCGGGTATAAACATTGAGCTTATCGTGCACCCACTTATAGATTCTACCCCCTATGGCATTGACGAACGGGACGAATTGGTGCAAAATATGAAAGAAGTTCTCGCAAAACCGTTGAGGGAAAGGAGGTTGCTTGATGAAGATGCAAAAGGGTGAGAGCCGTGTGGGCTGTATCCTATATATTCTTATCGTGTTATACGTAGCCATAATGGCAATTCAAGTTGTCCCTGTTCTATATAACAACCTTCAATTGAAAGATGAAATGGGTCAGATGGCGTCATCTTATTATCAGTTTCACGGGCATCCGGAGAAAATTTACAAGATTTTGACGGACAAGGCCCGTGCATTAGATCTGCCCATCAGCAAGAAAGATATCAAGATATTGAAGAGATCAAAGAGTATCGAAATCTCCGCTCATTATGAGGTGGAAATCAATTTCCTGTTCATGAAGAAAAAGATTAAGTTGAATCCGGAGGTTTCCAAGCCGGCCTACAACTTCTGATCCAATGCGCATACGGCACGTATATACCCTTTTTGCCTTGCTCCTTCTGATCCTGGTAAGCGGAACGCTTGGGTATCACTTGATTGAACACACGTCTCTTCTGGACAGTCTGTACATGACGGTCATAACCATTTCTACCGTTGGGTTCCATGAAGTTGTACCGCTTTCCAGAACAGGTCGATTATTTACAATTATGGTGATCCTGGTTGGAGTCGGGTTAATCGGTTTTTCATTCACACGGATCACCTCGTTTTTCATCGAGGGAGAACTACGGCAAATAATCAGGGGGCGAAAGATGGAAAAGGTTATTTCCAAAATGAAGAAACATATTATCGTCTGCGGATATGGCCGGATCGGTCATGATGTTGCTGCAATTCTGGTAGAAAATGGCAAGAATGTAGTCATTGTTGAAAAGGAATTGAAGGCAATTCCTGAGGATGTCGCTTTCTTAACGGGGGACGCGACAGAGGACCAGGTACTTCTGGATGCCGGTGTTGAACAAGCTACAGCCGTAGTGGCCTGCCTGTCCAGTGACGCAGAGAATGTTTTTCTCACGCTCAGCGCAAAAACCCTGAACCCGAATGTCCGGGTTGTATCGAGGTCGATCGCCGGGGACAGTGTTGGAAAGTTGAGAAGGGCGGGTGCGGATGAAGTCATCTGTATGCATGAAATCAGCGCGAGGAGGATGGCGACGGTTATTGTGCAGCCCAATCTGGTGAACCTCGTGGACATAATGGCACCTGCTCGAAATCTGTTTCTGGAAGTGGGAGAAATAAAGGTGGACATCAACGAGGAGATCGTTGGGGCCAGCATAAGCCAGATCAACCTCAAGAGGCGGACCGGGGCTTTGATTCTTGCAGTGCGACAAATGAATGGGAAAGTGCTTTTCAATCCCGATTCAGATTATAGGATGCAATCCGGTGACACATTGATTATCATGGGAGAGCGGGAACAGATTGAAAAAGTGTCCGGCATTTATAAATGAAATTGAGACGGAGTTGATATGACAAATCGGGTTCAGGGTATTCTGAAAGATGACAGTGGCAGACGGATTGTTACAGCAGCTTTCTGTTGTAACGGCCACAACCTGATTGGCGGTGAGAATCCGTTAATGGATGGACTGTCAACAATACATCTTCGCGTCCATTCTTCAACGTCTGGAGATGTTGATATCTACCTGAGTCCTATTCAGGGAGATAGCCGTGTAATCGGAGGGAAGGAGATTCCCCGGGATGAATTGTTAGACATTAGCTGTCCGGTTTGCGGAACCCCTTTTGAAGTGGTGGCACCCTGCTATTGCCAGAGTGGTATGTTTGTTGCTATTTACCTGAAACCGGATTGCCAGTATAGAGAGGCCATAGTGATTTGCAACAGTTGGGGTTGCAAGCATTCCTTTGTGAAGCTGGAAAGTCGGATAATACTGAGTTCGTCATGAAAAGATTATTGATGCTATCGATTCTAATGATATTTTGTTTTTCATCTATGGCAAAGGAAAAGGCTCGCTACGGCTCTGTTATATTACCGGATAACACCGTTCTGACGATGGAGCTGGCCACCACACAGGAACAATGGATTCGTGGTCTGATGTATCGGCATTCACTGGCTCCAAATAGCGGGATGCTGTTCATCTACGATCATCCGGCTCCATACGCCTTCTGGATGAAAGATTGCTTTATTCATCTGGACATCATCTGGCTTTCAGCGGACAAAAAAATTGTCTATTACGTTGAAAACGTCCCCCCGTGTGATCAACCGGACTGCCCCAGCTATGGAAGCATGAATATGGCCAAGTATGTAGTGGAGGCAAACCCGGGCACTGTGAAAAAACACAAACTGAAATTGGGAGACAAAATCGAAATCAGGATTTTCGGAAAATAAAACTTCCTCTTTTCATCACTGCACGCACCCTGTTTACTCCAAAATTATAAACGAGGAATTTGTAGGATGGCGCGTCTAAGAAGGTGAGGTCTGCCTGTTTGCCTGGATGAATGGACCCGGTCACGTCCTGAAGGCCCAGGGAATATGCACCATTGATCGTTGCTGCATTGATCCCCTGCTCAATGGTTAGCCCCATTTTCAGGCAAGCAAGTGTAATAATCATGGGCATGGAATGTGTGTATGATGATCCGGGATTGAAGTCAGTACTCAGTGCGAGAATTCCGTCTGCTGCAAGGATTTCCAGGGCCGGAGCAAAATGATCTGACATGAGAAAAAAAGTGGTACCCGGAAGCATATTAAAAACCACTCCTGCCTGAATCATCCTGTCGATTCCGGTTCCGGTCACATGAACAAGATGGTCCGCGCTGACGGCCCCCAGTTCGGCTGCCAGTTCACCGCCTCCGAGGGGAGTCAATTCATCCGCATGGATGCGCAATTTGAAGCCCAAGTCCTGTGCATTCTTGAGGATGGCTCTAGATTCGTCAATATTAAAAACACCTGTTTCACAGAAAATATCGCAATACTCAGCGATTCCCTGTTCCTTAACTGCCGGAATCATTTCTTCGCATACAAGTTTGATATAGTCTTTTTTCCGGTCCCGAAATTCAGTTGGAATCTCGTGCGCGCCGAGGAAAGTGGCTTTGATATCCACCGGCTGAGTGTCTTGAAGACGTTTTATTACACGGAGCTGTTTCAATTCTGTTTCTGTATCCAGGCCATATCCGCTCTTGGTTTCAAAGGTCGCTGTGCCGTGCGCCACCATGTCCCGGAGATTCCGGACAGCCTGCTCAAAGAGAGTCTCTTCATCTTCCATCCGGGTTGCCCGGACGGTACTGTTGATTCCGCCGCCCATTGCCGCAATTTCCATGTATTTCTTACCCTGGATACGGAGATTGAATTCATCTTCCCGGGTTCCGCCAAAAACAAGGTGGGTATGGGAATCTACAAAAGCGGGCAGAACAACGGAGTTTTCAGCGTCTACGATTTGATCAATGTCTGGGTGAGACTGGTTTCGGTGAACAATTGATTCAATCAGTCCATCCGAGAGAATGATGTCAGAATCGGTATACACCGTCAGATGATTCATGTTGTCTCCGACAGCAAGGTCGGGACAAACCGGAGTAACAATTTCCCTGATGTTTGTAAGTCGGGTTTTCATAGTGGGATGCCTCAGTCGTCGAGTTCTTCCTGAGAACTATATGGCTGCTTCAACGTCTCCAGAAATGATTCTGTTCTCTGAATCAATGTACTTAATTCGCGAATCATTTGACTGCGGTTTCGGATGAGCTCATCAATTTCCTGTTGAATACCGGTAGCCCGGTCGTGGGCAGTTGCGACAATGCGCTCCGCCTGGAGTTCACTTTCCCGGACAATAATTTCTGCTTCTTTCATGGCATTTTTCTTGACGTCTTCCTTGGTTTCCTGGGCGAGGACCATGGTGTCTTTAAGGATTCGTTCCCTTTCCCGGAGATCGGACAGCGATTCTTTCAGATGTTCCAGTTCCTTCTTCTGTCCGGTTTGTTCTGCAATGAGGGCTTCCAGATCTTCTGATACCAGCTGAAGAAAGTTTTTGACTTCCTCAGTATCGTAACCGCGGAAAGAATGGGAGAAAGTACGATTTGTGATATCCATGGGGGTGAAACGCATGAGTCCTCCTTACATTGAAAGCTGAATCAGTGTACGAACCACGAAAATTTTCAGAAAGAATAAGAAAAAAATCAAAATAAGCGGTGAAATATCTATCATTCCCATTCTGAGAAAGGGCATCGCACGCCTCATCCGGCGTGTAACCGGGTCCACGACTGAGGCAAGAAACTGAACCACCGGATTTCTCGGATCAGGATTTACCCATGTTAGCAACGATCGAATGATGACAATCCAGATATACAATTCCAGTGCGTAACCGAGAACAGTGGCAAGTGCAAATAGAAAGTTGTTAGCGACGATCATAAGTTCTCTCCCCGAATATCAATGTTCCTATACGAATATACGTGGCACCTTCGCGAATGGCAACCTTGAAATCGTGAGACATCCCCATGGACAACTCCTGAATTGGATTGTCCACCAGCGTTGTGCTGTTCAAATCGTCCCGTAAGAGGCGCAGTTTCCTGAAGTAGGGGATTGCCTGTTCCGGGTCAGTAGTGAAGGGGGGCATTCCCATGAGACCAACCAGTTTAAGGTTGGGAAGTGATTGAACATAAGAGGCAACGCGGCTTAGATTTTCCGGTGCAACGCCTGTCTTGCTTTCCTCTTCCGATAATTTTACCTGGATGAAACAGTCGATGGTTCGGGATAGTTCCATCAACTCCTGGCTGAGAAGCTCAGCAAGTTTGATACTGTCAACGGAATGAACCGCATCAAAAACTGAGGCAGCTTGTTTGACTTTATTTTTCTGCAGGTGACCAATCATATGCCAGTTGACAGAGATGTCCTGACATTCCTGTTGTTTTTTGACCGCTTCCTGAACGCGGTTTTCGCCGAAAATGACCTGGCCTGCCTGAGCCGCGGAGCGAACATCAGACAACGGCTTTCGTTTGGAGACGGCGACCAGATGAATGGTTTTCGGATCACGGTTGCAGGAAAGTGCAGTTTCCTGTATGGATTGCTCTAATCTTAACAGCCTGTCAGCTATCATCGCCATCTGGTTCGATAAATACAAGAATCCGCTGACAATTATCACATATGAACAATTTGTCCGGATTTCTCTGCATGTTGTTCATCATCTGTGGGCGGATTTTCATGTTGCAGGCAGTACAGCACTCTTCAGAAACGTTGGAAACGGCAATACCGGAACGTTTGGCCGCGATCTGGTTAAATTTTCTCATGTGCGAGGCAGGAATTGATTTTTCAAGGCTCCGTTTTTCCTTTTCCAGTTTTTCCTTTTCTTTAATCTTTTCCCGGTTCGTGTCCTCGAAGCCTGCAACCGCTTCATTGTAAGCGTTTTCCAGTTGTCCTGAGCTTGCGTTCAACTGTTCATAGTCTGTTTCAAGCTGTTTTATACTCTCCATAAGGGTGATGACCACAGCTTCCGTTTCCTGAATTTCACGCTTGGTACTATCAATTTCCTTCAAAACGGCGGAATATTCTTTCTGGTTTGTGACTTCCATGAGATCCTGCTCAAATTTTTCAAGGTTATCTCTGCACAAGATCAGATATTCTTCCTTTCTGTCTTTTTGTCCTCTGTTTTCTGCAAGTTGCTCTTCGGAACGCGCAACAGCTATTTGATGTTGCTTCAGTTCTCGACCCAGTTTTTCCACAGATTCCGGATAGGTCGTCAGTTCGCGTTCCAATTGACGGATTCTCAGAAGTAAATCCTGATAGCGTTGCAGGTTTTCTAACACAGTATTCAAAGCCACCTCCTCTAATGAAAAAAGGTGTTCCAGTTGTTGGAACACCTTTAAATCTCTAAATAATTTTAATAAATTTCTTTTCAATCAAACTTAGCCACCTTTATGGTGGGCCCACCAGGGGTCGAACCTGGGACCATCCGGTTATGAGCCGGGGGCTCTGCCAGCTGAGCTATGGGCCCGGAACTCAGAATTACCAAAAACCAATTTCATTATAACAAAGGAAGTTAATTCTTCAAGCTCTTTACTGCGATCTGTTGGGAAGATATTTCAATATCTTCACTTTTTCCAAAGTTACCATGCCCCCATCAATGACTTTATCCAGGTAAGGGAGAATAGAATTGATCTTTTCCTCGGTATCGACTATTTCAATAACAATAGGTAAATCCTCTGAAAGGCGGAGGATTTTTGAGGTATGGATCCGGCTGGATGCTCCAAACCCCATGCCGCCTCTGAGGACCGTGGCCCCGGCAATGTTCAATTCCCTTGCCTTCATTACAATGGCCTCATACAGGGCCATGTTATCCACTGAGTCATCATCTCCGACAAAAATCCTTAGTAGCAGTCCTTCTTCGGGAAGAAACATGGCAACCTCCTCAATGCAGCATTTTGTGCAAAGACCGGACAGTCAGTGTGCCGGCGATGACAAGAATGAGGCCGAAGGATACACTGACGATCTGATTTAAAACAGCCAGTTTTATTTCTCCATCTCGAAGCAGCGTGAGAGTTTCCAGAGAAAAAGTGGAGAACGTTGTGAAAGCACCAAGAATACCGGTCATCACAAAAATCCGGGTTCCAGTGCTGACCAGATACATTTCAGAATATTGCCAGGCAAGTCCGATGACATAGCAGCCTATCAGATTAACGGTGAGCGTTCCCCAGGGAAAGGTTGGGTTTGTGAACCGATAGATGGCTTCGGACAATAAATAACGAAATGCGGCACCCAGTCCGCCTCCAGCAGCGATGATCAGGATTCTTTTCAATACTTTTTCCATGTTGCGTACGCTCACGTTATTGATATTGCTTCCAGGAAGGAACCGCTGCCTTGAAGCTATTGGGCATACTATCCCACAAGCAAGGGTTTTTCAAGCGGCTACTGGTGTTTTTCGAAAAAAGAATCTTCCTGCTTGACAAGGTGAGATGTGCTGGGTACACTGTACCGCGGATGTGCCCATAGCTCAACCGGATAGAGCGTTTGGCTACGAACCAAAAGGTTGGGGGTTCGAGTCCCTCTGGGCACACCATTTTTTTTGAACCCATGTAAAATCAAGTAAAAACAAGGTTAAGGTTGAGCTCAGAGTGAGAAGTGGATATCTACACCTGTACCTACTTATATCTCCTTTCTTTCTGCCGCCCACTCTGAAAAATAAGTTTGAGTAGACGCCAAGGTTGAGGTTGAGTCCGGAGAAGATTCAGACAATACAGAAATGACTGATTATCCGTTCCCTGTCAATGTCGGAGACTCATTCCCCCGTACACTTGCACTTGCACTTCCACTTGTCTTTCTTCCTCCTACTCCTACTCCTACTCCTACTCCTACTCTTCAATGGGAGAGAGAATGGCTGTGATGGATGTGACGTGGCCATTATCATCTGTTATTGGAGACAGAACACAGGATTGTTGAAGAGATTTTCCAGATGAGGTAACCATATCTAATTTGGATATGAGAGTCTGATTCTTGGATGTGACCAGCGAGACAAGTGTTTGGAGATCAAGAACTGAGCTTTCTGAGACCAGTTCAGAAAAGTAAAGTTCTTTTGCCTTTACCTTGGAATACCCGAAGGTTTGTTCAGCAGCCTTGTTCCAGTTGGTGATGATACCCCGGCGGCTGATGGTTGCAATAGGTAACCCTGCGTGATGAAAAACAGATTCGAGAAACTTCCGGATGTATCGATTTTCTTCAAGGAGGGTGTTGAGCTCTTTATTCTTTTCAGCAAGTTCTGCATTAAGGCGTTTCACTTCATTAACAAGACGGGCAGAGTCTTCAGCGGCCCTTACCGCTTTTTCCAGTATCTCTGATTCTGTCACTTCTCCTTCATCCCCGAGATAGCTTAAAGTTGTGATATTTTCGTCTTCCAACTTTGTTCCAGCCTCTATTGGTTCCATCATCTCTCTATCCGGCAACAGATTGTCCAGTTCTGCGCGGATGCGCCCTTTTTCCAGTGGATCCCGAACAAGCTGATATTTGTCAATAAGATAAGATGTTGCGTCCTGTACCACTTGGCGAAATGTATCCATTACCCCTTGTCCGGTAACTGCGGTTGCCGGGAAGCTGGGGCAATTTCGAAAATTCAATCTTTGATTCATCAATTGTATCGCAGCGACGTCTTCCAGGTCCCGTTTGTTGAATTGGAGCGCCAGGGGGATGGTTTTGATATTCAGACGATTCGCATTGAGATTCTTGTGCAGATTGTTGAGGGATTCCACGTTTTCGGCCATTTTGTCTGTCTGACTGTCAGCTACAAAGACAACCCCATCTGCACCGGAAAGAATGATTCTGCGGGTAGAGTCATAATGAACCTGACCGGGAACGGTATAAACCTGAAATTTTAAAGTTCGACCTGATACCGGCAATTGAACCGGCATCAGGTCGAAAAAAAGGGTCCTGTCCTCCATGGTATCCACGGAGAACAGTTCCGTATGTGTTTCTTGATTTATCAGTTGGTGCAGAACCCTGAGATTCGTTGTTTTTCCGGACAACCCCGGTCCGTAATATACGATCTTGATCAGAATCTCATCGTTCTGTGAATTAAACTGGACCAATTAAAATACTGAACTCAGAATGTATTCCATGCCTTCGAGGTTATGGGATCCACGTCCAAGTTATTGAAACGGATTTCACCGCCTGCCGCGTCATAGACGTAGGCAGTACTCTCATCAAAATCTCCAACCACAATGGGACTGGCGGCTGA
Source organism: uncultured Holophagae bacterium (assembly GCA_964599895.1). Lineage (GTDB taxonomy): Bacteria > Acidobacteriota > Holophagae > Thermotomaculales > Thermotomaculaceae > UM-FILTER-49-7. Next base: position 38,422 of record CAZRHT010000010.1, on the reverse strand, counting down.
GGCTTTTACATCGTTCAGGTTTCCACCCTTGTCTACGGGAGAGTCCGGCATCTTGTTCTCAGCGAATATACCGGTGCCATCCGTCGCAGTCAATTGGGCAATTGTCGGGAAGGTCGCATTGCCTGCCAGGGCGTTTTTTGCATATTGGATGGCGATGGCAGAACGAGCTGTGCCGATCACACCCTTTGCTGCAGCGCTTTTGGCTTCATCCTGCATGTTGACATACTTGGGCATTGCAACTGCGGCAAGAATACCCAGAATTACAATAACCATCACCAGTTCAATCAGTGTGAACCCCTTTTCTCTCTTCATAATATACCTCCTTGGGATATGGCTTCGCCAATAATTATACGCCGCCAGGCTTTAATTGCAAGGAATTGTTGTTAAAAACCTGAATCTGAAAGAGAGTTGATTGGAAATGAAAGGTGATGGGTGATGAGGAACCCGAAAAGCGGGAAACGGCAGCTCTTCGTTTTTTCCGCCCCCAACGCCCTACGCACTCTTCATCTAATGATGAAAGAGGGACATGACATCCCACATGGGCAGGAAAATCGCAAGGGCAAAGAATAGTACGACCACGGCCAGGCCAAGAAGTAGCAACGGTTCCAGCAGTGCGGCCAAATGCTGAATGGTATAGTCAACTTCCCGATCATAGTAGTCCGCCGTTTTCTCAAGAAGTTCGTCCAGTTGACCGGTTTGCTCCCCGACAGAGACCATCTGAACTACCATATCCGGGAAGTATCTGCTGACGGCCATTGGTTCCGCAAGGGATTTTCCTTCGATGATGGCTTCTTCAATCAGTTTGACGGTATTTTCCAATACGACATTCTCCATGGTAGCTCCGACATTTTGAAGGGCCTGCACGATCGGGACACCGGAGCGGATCATCATGGAAAGAATGCGGCTGAACCGGGACATGGAAATTTTCAGCATCAGAGGCCCAAAAACATAAAACCGCAGTCTCAAGGTGTCCCACTTGCGACGGCCCTCTGATGTGGACAGGATGTAGCGGATACCAAGAAAAGCCAGTATCCCGGCAATAATGACGGCCCACCAGAAGTGTTGAAAGATGTTGTTCATTCCAACCATGACCCTTGTGGGAAGTGGCAGATCGACTTTAAATTTTGAGTAGATGCCTGCAAATCGCGGAACGACAAAACTCATCAGAACGACAAAGGCAACACCCAGCCCGAACACGACAATTTTCGGGTATCTTGTGGCGCTTTTTACCCGGTCCCTTGTCTCCTGTTCATGTTCCACGATCAGGGACAGTCTGTCCAGAATGGTGCCGAGGAGGCCGGCTTCCTCGGCCACTTTTATCATGTGGATATGAAGCTGGGTAAAAATGTCCGGAAACTCAGCAAGAGCTTCAGAGAGTGATGCCCCGGCTTCAACCCGATAACGGACGTGATTCAGCGATTCCTCAAGAGTGGGATTGGCTGTCTGTTTTGCGACAATTGTAAGAGTAGCAACAATGGGAAGACCGGCATTTATCATTGTTGCCATCTGGCGAAACATCAATGCCATATCAGTGAGCTTGACCTTTTTCTTCAGGAGCACGATTTTCTTTTTTCGGTCCCTTAATTCATTAATCTGAATTGGAATGTATTCCAGATGACGAAGTTTGTCTTCCACTTCCAGACGGGATGTAGCTTCCAGTTCTTCTTCAATCAGTCGGCCCTGGCCGTCCCTGGCTCTATACGAATATTTTGTCACGTTCGACCGTCCCTAATCCCGGGTTACCCGGAGGACTTCTTCCAGGGAAGTTATTCCTTTGAGCACTTTCCGGATACCCTGTTTTCGCATGGGAGTGAATCCCGATGCCAGTGCCCCGTCTTCAAGCTCATCCATCGGCCGTCGATTCATGATAAGATTCCGGATTTTTCGATCTGGCCTCAGGATTTCATAGAGTCCTGTTCGTCCCTTGTAGCCGGTCTGGTTGCAGAAATTGCATCCTTTGCCGTGATACAGCGTTATGTCTCCAGCAGCTTGAATTTCAAGTACCGTGCGTTCTGCCTCCGCTGCCGGATAGGCCTCAATACAATGTGTGCAGATTTTTCTGACCAGACGTTGAGCAATAATGGCCCGAACTGAAGATGCCAGCAGGAAGGGCTCCACCTTCATGTCCAGAAGTCGGGAAATTGTAGAAACCGCGTTGTTTGTGTGGAGTGTGGATAGTACCAGGTGGCCGGTCAAAGCCGCCTGGACCGCAATTTCAGCCGTCTGTGCATCCCGGATTTCACCGACCATGATGATATCCGGATCCTGACGTAAAATAGAACGTAGTCCCGAAGCAAAGGTGATGCCGGCCTGGGGATTGACCTGTACCTGGTTCACATGTTTCAACTGATATTCCACAGGGTCTTCCACCGTGATAATATTCTTGTCTTCAGAGTTGAGCATTTGAAGGGCAGCGTATAAAGTTGTGGTCTTTCCACTTCCCGTGGGGCCGGTAACAAGCAGAATCCCGTTTACGGTTTTCAGTGCGTCCAGTACCATTTCGTAGTCTGTTTCATCAATACCAAGGGAATCCAGCCCCACAAGAATATTGGATTTATCCAGGAGTCGAAGGACAATTTTTTCACCGAATATTGTGGGAAGCGTGGAAACTCGGACATCCAGGTTCTTACCGGAAATATCAAGGGGAAATCTTCCGTCCTGAGGCGACCGCTTTTCCGCGATGTCAAGATCTCCCATGATCTTAATTCTGGATATTACCGCTGCGTTCAGATAGGTTGGAATCTGAATTTTGTGAGTGTGGAGTACGCCGTCAACCCGAAAACGTACCCGAAGCTTAGTCTTTCCCGGCTCCAGGTGAATATCGCTTGCTTCTTCCTTGACTGCGGAAATAAGAATGTTGTTTACAAGTTTAATTACCGGCTTTTCGTTTGCGCCGCTGTCCTGAGACTCGATTCCCTCCAGTGCAAAAGCATCTGCAATCTTGGGTTCATTTGCGTAAAAATTTCGAAGGGCGGTTTCGATGTCTTTTTCTGTGCTGATAGCCACGTTGATTTTCTTGCCGACTATATTGGAGAGATCGTCAATGATGTATACGTTCAGGGGATCGGAAATTGCAACAGTCATGGTTTCGTCCACAAGAAAGAGGGGGATTACCTTGTTCTTTGTGGCGAAAACTTCCGGAATGAGTGTGACAATTTCAGGGTCAAAGAGGATATTTCCCACGTCTATGTACGGAATATTCAATTGTTCACTGATGGTCTTGATAATATCTTCTTCTTCCAGAATATTCATCCGAATCAGAGCCTTTCCAAGTCGAATGCCGTTTTTCCGGGAATAGTCAAGCGCTTGGTCCACCTGATCATTTGTGATCAAGCCCGTTTCCACGAGCATTTCTCCAAGCCTTTTCCGCTGTTTTGGTTTTGCCATATTCCCTCTTTGCATGATTTTTTTAATCTGGTACAATCTTACCTGAACTAAGGACTTTAGTCAATCTATTGTGTTGTTGAGGAAGGAGAAGGCAATGATAAACCTTGAAAAAGAAGAGATTCGGGAGAAAAAGGGTGTAATTATCAGTGTCGATGGAAAAATTGACACTAATGGTACTGAAACACTTCGGGAAAAGATTCGTGAAAGTCTGGATGATGTGGATCTGCGTTATGTGGTTGTTAACCTGGCAAAGTGTGATTTCATTACCTCTGTCGGCTTGGGTATGCTTGTAGGTGCCCATAAGAAAGCAAATGCCATAGGAAAGAAGCTGGCATTCGTTGAATTGCATAAGAATATTGAGAGCATTTTTCGAATTACAAACCTCTACACTTTTTTTAATGTAAGCGAATCGGTCGGGCAGGTTTGGGGAGAATGATCCGAACGGCGGTTATTCCAGTTGCAGGCCTCGGGACCCGGTTTCTACCCGCCACCAAAGCAATTCCCAAGGAGATGATTCCCATCATCGACAAGCCCACAATCCAGTACATTGTGGAAGAGGCTGTGGAATCCGGCATTGAACATATTGTTTTCATTACCGGCCGGAACAAATCCGCCATAGCCAACCACTTTGACTATCATCCGGAACTGGAGTCCCATCTGAGAGAAAAGAACAAGATGGATGAATTGAAAGGAGTTCGGGACCTGGTTTCCCGTGCCCGCTTTTCATTTGTCCGCCAGAACGAACCCCGGGGCCTTGGCCATGCTATTCTGTGTGCCCGCCATCTGATCGGAAAGAACGAAAATTTTGCGGTACTGTTGGGCGATGATGTCATTGATGCACAAGTACCGGCGCTAAGGCAGATGATAATGGTTCATGAGGAAAAACAGGCTCCGGTTCTTGCACTCCAACAGGTAGCCAGTGAAGATGTATCAAAATATGGTGTTGTGTCGGGAGAGTATGTATCCGGGTCCGTGTTGAAATTGAGCGGGCTTGTGGAAAAACCAAAACTGGAGGATGCTCCCTCTGACCTGGCAATCATTGGAAGATATATTCTCTCCTATGAAATCTTTGATTTTATTGAAGAAACGAATGCCGATGCTACGGGGGAAATTCAGTTAACGAATGCGCTTCGTCAATACCGCGATCTTTACGGCTTGCTGTTTCAGGGTAAGCGGTACGATGCCGGAAATAAATTGGACTATCTGCGCGCCACTGTGGAATTCGCGTTGAAACGGGAAGAGTTTCGGGATTCTTTTGGCGCTTATCTGAAAAACCTGTTCAAGTGAAAGGGCGCAGGGAAAGCGAACCGCTCGGTCGCATGTATGATGAATAATGGATCGTAAATGATGCAGGGATAGATATACCAGAGAAACGGCACAACAACATGTGTCCCATCCCTGCTTTTTCTGAACCCATTACCCTTATTTCCTTTCCAAATCTGTCCTGGACCCAAACTTAGACTTAAACTTAAACTTTTTCTCTGGTAGAATGAACACGGATTGAACGAATGACGAGAGGAAGAACAAATAGATGCAACCTTTCAAGAAGAGTATTTTCCGGGATTATTTCGAAACTATATTGATCGGGCTTCTGGCTTTAACATTTGCAAAAACATTTGTGTTTCAACAATTTAAAATTCCAACATCCTCCATGGAGGACTCTCTGCTGATCGGGGATCACCTTGCCGTCAACAAGTTCATGTTCGGGCCTGTCTCTTTCGCATGGGAGAAGAATATTTTTCCCCAACGAAATATCAAGCGGGGAGATGTGATTGTGTTTCGGTTTCCGAAGAACACTGAAGTTGATTTTATCAAGCGCGTCATCGGAATGCCCGGAGAAACTATTGAGATCGTTGACAAGCAGGTGTATGTGAACGGAAAGGCCCTGAATGAGCCATACAAGGTTCACAAGGACCCTTTCACCATATATCGGGATGGCATGTTGAAGAAAAGGGACAATTTTGGTCCTGTGGTCGTACCGGAAGGCCAGTTTTTTGCCATGGGTGACAATCGGGATAACAGTGATGACAGCCGATTCTGGGGCTATGTCCCTCGCGAATACATCAGGGGAAGAGCCTGTGTGATCTGGTGGTCCTATCCGGATGCTCCAGGAGAATACAAGAAGACCGGGCTGGTTCACTTTGTGGTAGATGTGGCGAAGAAAATTGCTACTTTTGGCAGCAGATCAAGGTGGAACCGTTTTTTCCTCGTGGTACGCTGATCATATCCGGGACATGTTTGACTCAATCGACCATAAAATTGGACATAAGGCTTACCCTGTACGCACTCCGTTCTTGTCCCTGAGGTTTTATTGTGGGCAAGAGTTAACTGTAGGGAGAATCTATAAGAGATGGGTCACTTGCGCAGAAAAGCAGTAGTAATTGATGATGGGTCGAGAATATCAGACTTGGTACATCTTTTGCTTACCAGACTGGGATTTTCAGTTCAGTGCGCCTCGGATGGCGAGAAAGGTCTTGCGTTGGTAAGAAACGAAAAACCGGACCTTCTTGTTACCGACATGTTGGTGCCCAAACTTAATGGGCTTGAAATCTGTAAAGCAGTTAGAAACTGTGCGAATTTGTCCCGGACTCATATTGTGGCGATGACGGCAATTAACAAGAAGCTCAAGTTCCGTCTTGACGGCCGAGATGTTCGGGTGGACGCATATGTGGAAAAACCATTTGACGTGAGCGCATTGGCAAAGGTGATTCAGGGACTTTTTCCCGGCGACTTTGATGATGATGAAATGAATGCCCATGTGGGATTCATTCAAAAGAAAATAAAGGAACAGGGAGTTGATTTTGGCAGGAAACTTCCCAGCGTTCTGGATGCCATTGTGGAAGTATGGAAACGCTACCGACTGGACCAGGAAAACCCCGAAGACCTGGAAGAACTACGTAAGCTTGTGCATCGTTTGACCGGGTCTGCCGCTCTATACGGCTTTCACGAGGTCAGCCGTATTTGCGAAAAACTGGAAAGGACTCTCAGTGATATCGAAGAGAATGGCGGAGCAATAATAAAGAGCCAACAGACTGAAATATCGAGCTTGCTCTTCCGGCTTCCGGACGCTGCCGGAGCGACGGCAAAAGAGGGTCCGACAGCACTGCCTGAATCTTCGTCACCGTCTGCGACGTCCAGAGAGTATTGCCTGAATCCTGAAATTCCCGTGACAATTGTCAGTATGAACCCGCACAGGTTGGAAGAGCTTGTGTCTGGTCTGGTGAGTTTTGGCTACCGGCCCAGACTGATCCGATTCGGAGAATTGGGGCGCAAGGGATTCTCCCTGGAAAGCGCCGATGTTATCGTGGATCTTCAGAATCAACCCAGTGGAACTGCCTGGATGAAGAAACTGAATACTTGTGGAGCAGATGAACCGTTGAATGTGGTGGCTATGGGCGATGAGCACAACCTTGAACCGGTCGCTGGCAATACAGAAAATGAGCAATTCTGCTGGAAGTGGGTGAGGCCGTCGCAAGATGCGTTTGATGTGACTCGTTCGCTGGAGGAAAATTTAAGGAACGCACAACCGGAAGAACCCTATCGACTTTTGATTGTGATGAGAGAAATCGCGTTGTCTGAACACTTCCAGATTCTCTTTCGACAGGAAGGGTTTCTTGCGACAGCAAACGAGCCGAATCAGCTGTTCATCTCTTTGCGGGAATTTCAACCGGATGTGGTGTTGCTGGATTTGCAGAAGCCAATTCAGAATACCATTGTCTTGGTCCGGACAATCCGGGCATGGCGGCAGAAGTTGCCCATTGTTGTTAATACAGCATCCCCTTCCCAGGAAGAAATGAACAGTCTGGCGGAACAAGGAGTTACAAATATTGTTTCTACCGATAGCACCCTTGAACTTCTTGCATTTTCTCTTAAAAGCCACGCAAAGTATGGTAGATGGGTGCAGGAAGGCCGAAGTCGCGATTTTGTTTCCGGTGTATATCGATACGCACCTTTCATGGAAGCCATGGAAACTGAATTGAAGTGGGCCTCTCGATCAGGAAAATCTATGTCTGTTGCTGTATTTGGCCTGGATAATATGGCCAGGTTAAACAGAGAGGTGGGGGAACGAGAAGTGGATCGTCTGGCAGAGGCTTTGTGCCGGTTGATTGGGGGCCAAATGCAGGGGCGAGATCGAATCGGACAGGTGAGCGGAGGAGCTTATGCTGGATTTTTCACAGCACTGGATGGTCAGATGCTTTTGCGGTTGTTGTCAGATTTGCAGCATCGTTTTTCCAGACTGTCCTTTGTACATGATAAAGGAAAATTGAATGCAACTTTCAGTGCAGGGATTTCCCGTTTTCCCAATCTATCGGACCGAAATTATTTGTTTGAGGCTGCATTCGATGCCATGCTCAGGGCCAAAAATGCAGGGGGAAATCGGATCATTTCCACCTTTTGAAACTCGAAAGTACGCAGTTTCCGAATAGAAACCAAGTCACTATTCCTGAAAAGAAACTTGTCGAAATCCTTCACATGTTCTCGAACTGTTTGCCAGTTTTTTTTAAGGATCGATAACTGAAGCAGACGTGTGAGACGGATGATCGCTCAGGGATTATAAGTGCAACCAATAGAATATAAACATCCTGTTTGTAAGGTTTGATAATACCGCTCACAAAGAGGCAGCGGTGTCATATTTTGTTTGCAGAGTGTCAAATATTTGTGATATACTTTTCGCAATCATATTGACGAAGGTAGGAGGTGAGAAAAGCTCAAATTTCTTGGAGGTGCCCATTTGCCATTCAAAATCTTTAAATTGCGGGAGGTGACATGAAAAGAGTACTATTAACCGGGGTTATGGCTGTTTTGCTTGCAGGGATGTGGGCGTGTGCGCCTGCAACTCACACGGAAGCAGACGAATCTCAACCGCTTCCACAAGTAACGACAGCACTATTTGATCCGAGTGCCGGGGTAATTCCGTTCCCCAATGATCTATTGATCAATCCGGCTACGGGACTTGTGAATATCCCTAATCCGGACGGACTGGATGCTATTGCTTCTGTCAATTCACTCAATGGATTCTCAACCACTTCGGCAATGTCGTTCTATCTGGACGGCGCACCGAAAGCGGATACTGTAAACAGCAATACCATTAAGGTATTTGATCTGTCTGCTCAGGCGGAAATTGCTGTTTCATTCATGCCGTTTGATCCGGCAACCGGTGCGATTTCCATGGTGCCGGTATCCCCGATCCCCTCTCGCCACAAAATTGCTGTGGTAGTGACACAGGGTGTGTTGGATACAAACAGCAAACCCATTGAACCTTCTCAGGTTTTCTACCTGATGCGCAGTGCGAACTCACTGCTTGATGCGGACGGTCATTCTGCTTCGAGCCTTCTGGATGATCAGACGGCTGGAATGCTGGAACCGGCCCGTCTGGCGATGAAACCGATGTTCGATTTCATGTCCTCCATCGGTATCCCCAGAACTTCAATTGCGGTGGCTTTTGTCTTTACAACAGAAAGCACCTATCAGGACTATCAGACCCTTCGCGCTGAGATGGCTGGAATGGCCCCGCCGACACCAACTTTCGTCGGGCAGTACCTTGGTGATGCAATGGTGAGCGCGTTTTTCCAGGGTGTGATGGCACAAACAGGAATTGACTTTCCCCATGACATGGTAGGTGGTGTGTTAACAGGAGCTTTTGGCTCTCCCAACTACATCACCAATCCACTGATTGGCTTTTTCACGAAAAATGCCCAGGGAAATTTTGAAGAACAGAATGTGGCTATGGTTCCGTTCATACTGGTGGTGCCCAAAGGCACAGGTCCATTCCCGGTAGTCATTTTCCAGCATGGCATTACCCGCTCAAAGATGGATGCTCTTGCTATTGCCAACAGTTTTGCCGCTGCTGGTATGGCAACCATTTCCATGGATCTCGTGCTTCACGGCGACCGCGCAGGCGATTACATGAACAACACAACCGGCGCAATGGGGCCGGATGGAGTTCTGGATCCTTCCGGTGCCCTGTTTATAAACCTGAAATCACTGAGGACGGCACGGGACAATATTCGTCAGTCCAACGTGGACCAGATGATGATGGTCAGAATGCTGGAAGCTGGTGTGGACTATACCGGGGACAGCAATCCGGACCTTGCACCAATGAATTTTGTGTATTGTGGCCAATCCCTTGGCGCCATGACGGGAACCAACCTGATGGCAATTGAACCGGCAATCAAAACCGCGGTTCTGAATGTGCCGGGTGGTAATATCACTGTGCTTTTGACGCATTCTCCGACATTCGCTCCGATCATCAATGCCGGGCTTGCTGAAGAGGGATTGACTCCGGGAACACCTGAATACGCTCAGTTCTTCATGTTGGCTCAGACAGTTATTGATTCCGCAGACCCGATCAACTATGCACCTTATGTTCTGAACGGCGGAATTTCTGGCGTGGAAAAGTACGTGTTGATGCAGGAAGCTATCGGCGACACCACGATACCAAATCTTTCCGGTGACATGCTGGCAAGGGCATTCGGATCAAACTTTCCACAGGTCAAGCCTCTGGTGAACGCAATCCCCGGTATGGCCTCTGTGGACCAGGGTGTATCCAGTGGCCTGTTCCAGTATGACACGCCGAATCATGGATTCCTACTGTCTCCGGATCCGAGCCATCCTGAGTTTACTTATTATGGTCAGTTGCAGACAGTTAACTATCTGGGCTCCTACCTGTTGACCGGTACTCCGATGATTCTGGATCCTGCAGCAACGAAGGGAACAAGTAAGGCAGCTGACTCAGCATCCGAGTGGGCACTCAGAACCTTCAACTACAGCATTAATGCCCGTGCGGCAGTGTTAGTCAGATGAGAGGGGTGACAATGATGAAAAAACTAACTGCAATTTGTGTGGGATTGTTGGCAACAATGCTTGCATTCTCATCCGGTTTCCAGGTTAATGAGCACAACGCGCAGGGAGCGGCAATGGGCAATGCCTATGTCGCCAGCGTTGATAACGCATCAGCCATGTTTTACAATCCCGGTGCCCTCGCCTTTGTGAAGGGGATTGATGTGAACTTCAGTTCGGTTGTGTTTTATCCGACCAGCAGCTGGACATCACTGGATGGTACACAGACAACTGATCAAAAGACAAAAATTAACGTGTTGCCGGCTGTGTATCTTTCATACCAGCTGAATGACCGGGTCGTAGTGGGAATTTCTGAATTTACCCAATATGGCCTAGAAACAGACTGGCCGACCCAGTGGCCGGGGAGCCAGCTGGCGGATAGGACAAAAATCGAGACCTTCAATGTGGCCCCAACCATCGCTTTTAAAGTCACGGACAATTTTTCTGTCGGATTCCAGGCGAACTGGGTTGGCGCTGATGTGTTGATCCAGAAGACGATCAATTTTATTGACCAGACTGCGTGGGTTGATATGGCTGGTGACGGCAGCGGTTGGGGAGAATCAGCCGGTTTTCTGTGGAAAGTAAATAAAAAGATCAACGTGGGTGGTTTCTGGCGCAGTGGCGTGGACATCTCTTTTGATGGTGAGGTTGATTTTACTAATGTGCCGACACCTTTCCTGCCGGTTCTCTATGACGGAAAAATTACGGCAGGGGTTAAGCTTCCCCAAACCTGGGGATTGGACGTGGCCTATCAGCTCAACGACAAGTGGATGGTGGAAGTTGGATTCATGAATACTGAATGGTCCAGCTATGATCAGTTGACAGTTCTCCGCAAAGACACGGGAGGCGTGTTGAGTTCGATTCCAAAAAACTGGACAAATGTCAACATGTACAAAGTGGGTGTAAAGTATGATTTCAGCGATAAATTGACACTTCGGGGTGGCTATATTTACGATGAAGCCGGAAACCCGGACAATACGCTGGATCCTTCATTGCCGGACAACAACCGGAATGATTTTTCTGCCGGTTTTGACTGGAAGTTCAAAAACTTCACATTGAGTACATTTGCTATGTATGTTCGGTTCAATGACAGAACCACCACGACTATGATGGAAAACTTCAACGGCTCGTATTCTACGAGCGCCTTGCTTGTTGGAGCATCTCTGGACTATCGGTTTTAATTAGGGCTCTCTGTGCCGGGGAAACTCCCCGGCACAGAGTTCTTGAAAGGTTGGGGTATGACAAAAAACAGGATTCTCGTAGTTGATGACAATAAGAATGTCCTAGAAGGACTGAACCTGCTTTTGGGCGAAAAGTACGATACATTTCTCGCGTTTGATGGTGAGTCAGCCCTTGAAATCATCCGAAGCAAAGACATTGATCTGGTAATTACAGACATGGTGATGCCCGGGATCAGTGGGCTGGAACTCCTTGAAAAAATAAAGGCATTGAAGCCGGACATTACAGTGGTGATTTTGACGGGTCACGGCACTATTGAACTGGCTGTCGAAGCAATCAAGAAAGGAGCCGCAGACCTTATTGAAAAACCCTTTCAGGTGGACAAGATTCTCGTTGATGTTGAAAACCTGATGAGGATGCGGCAATTGGAGCGTAAGAACCGGGTTCTGCAGCGGAAGTTGGTACTGGAAGAAAAGAAACTGCAATTTGTTGCAGAGAATGACAACATGAAGAAAGTTATGAAGCGGGTAAAGGCGCTTCGGAAAAATGATGCGAATGTGTTGATAGCTGGAGAATCAGGTGTTGGGAAAGAACTCCTTGCCCGAATTGTCCACAAATACAGTTCCAGACGGGAGTATCCCTTCGTAAAAGTAAATTGCGGTTTGATCACAGCGGCCACATTTCACGAGATCCTGTGTGGGCGAGAAGGTGAGACTCTGGAGAAACCGGGCCTGTTTGCAATAGCGGAAGGGGGGACCATATTTTTTGATCATATCGAAAAAATGGACACAAAGTCACAATCCATGCTTGCCGAAATTTTACGGAACGGGAAGTATCCGTTGCCGTCTGGAAACGTGTATTCTCGTTTGAGTGCACGTGTTATTTCTTCTTCAAGGGATACAATCAGTGAGTTGGTGGATCGAAAGAAGTTTAATGAAGAACTCTTTTATCTGGTAAATATTATGGATTTTGTACTCCCTCCGTTGCGGAAGCGCAGAGATGACATCATGCCGATTGCCGAATATTTTCTCGAACGGTTCAGTAAAGACACAAATAAGCGATTCAAAGGATACACTATAGAAGTTGCAAACATTTTCAATCGATATGACTGGCCCGGAAATGTCAGGGAATTGGAAAATGTAGTGGAACGTGCGGTTTTCTCTGCAAACCGAATCAATGTCGGTGCGAAATTTCTCCCTGTGGGTATGAAGTTTAATAAGCGGTCACCTGAGATTGTGCTTAAATTGTTTACGGAAAAAATGGAAGAAGCAGAAGAGGCTTTGATACGGCACACCTTGGACAAATATCGTGGGAATATTATGAAAGCTTCAAAGGCAATGGGAATTACAAGAGCAACGCTTTACAATAAGATAAAGCGTTACAAGCTTGACAAATAGAAGCAAATTGAAAGTTCTTCTGATTGATGACGACCCTGAAATTCTCGATTTACTGTCTTCTTTTCTCGAAATGAAGGGGTATGAGGTAGATACTGCTGAGACGGGAAAGGAAGGTTTGTCTCTGTTTAAACGCGGAGAGTATTCAATTGTCATTAGTGATTATATTCTCCCTGACATTGACGGCCTTCAGGCAAGCAGGCAAATTCTTGCGATGGACGAAAATGCCTTGATTATCCTGATAACCGGTCATGGTTCCATTGAAGGCGCAGTTTCAGCGATTAAGGCGGGTGTCTTTGACTATATTCTGAAGCCGTTTGACCTGGAACAGATTGAAGTGGCTATTCACAAAGCCGAAAAGGTGACAGCTTTGCGAGCAGAAAACATAAAATTGAGAGCTGTTATAGCCCGCTCTGAGGGAGCAGAAAACCTGATTGGCCGAAGCAGGGCAATGAAGGAATTGAAGAGCTTAATACGACGAGTTGCAGTAACCCAGGCGACCGTACTTGTGACAGGTGAAAGCGGGACCGGAAAGGAACTTGTGGCGCAGGCAATCCATCGGGCTTCTGCCCGTGCAGCGGGCCCCTTCATCCCTGTGAACTGCGGGGCAATACCGGATAATCTTCTTGAGGATGAGCTGTTTGGCCATAAGAAGGGTGCGTTTACGGATGCGATTATTGATCGCATCGGACGATTCGAGCAGGCTGAAGGTGGAAGCATTTTTCTTGACGAAATCGGAAATATGAGTTTGGCTCTCCAGGCAAAATTGCTCCGGGTACTTCAAGAGCGGGTTGTTTCGCCACTTGGAAGCGAGGAACTCAAGACGGTGAATGTACGGGTAGTTGCGGCCACAAATCGGTTGCTGGCCGATGAGATAAAGAATGGCCGGTTCAGAGAAGACCTGTATTATCGCTTAAATGTAATCCCGATTCATATTCCGCCGTTGAGGGAACGAACGGATGACATTCCGTTACTGATTGATTTTTTCAATCATCGCTTTTCCGGACTGATGGGTTTTCCTGAAATCCGTTTTTCCAGTAAGGCAATGAGATGCATATTTGATTATCCCTGGCCGGGAAATATCCGTCAGTTGGAAAATTTTGTTGAACGAATGATTGTATTGCAGCCGGAAGGCCACATTGTTCAGCCTGAAGATCTGCCATCTGATATCCATCTGGGTGCTTCAGATACCTTTGATTCCTATACCCTTGAAGGAAGCATTGACTTAAAGGCAAAGCTCATGGCAATGGAAAGATCCTACATTGAACAGGCACTGGAACTGTCCGGTGGTACACGCTCTGAGGCTGCCCGCCGTCTAAGTTTAAAACGTACAACACTGATACAGAAAATGAAGAAATTGGGTATCGTCGATACGGTACCAAAGAAGAAGTGAGAAATTATGATAGTCACACTTCCCTATAGTGAAGAGGCCGAAAAGGCTGTTCTGGGCGTCCTGTTACTGGATCACGAAAACATCTATGAAGTGATGGAGGTAATTGGTCCGGAGGATTTTTATCTGTCCGCTCACCGGATAATCTTTCAGGCAATTCTTGATGTTTTTGAAAAAGGCAAGGCATTTGATATTCTTACAATTAAAGAGTATCTGAGAACCAACGGAAAACTGGAAGCGGTAGGCGGAGAAATGGGGATCAGTTCAATGGTGGACGATATCCCCATGCTGAGAAACGTAAAAGACTATGCGCGGATTGTTGTGGACAAGGCCAATTTGCGCCGGTTGATGCAGATGGCCAGCAAAATTCTTGAGCAGGGCAGCGATGCAGGGGTCTCCAGTGAGGAACTTCTCCAGAAAGCGGAGAAGGAAATTTTCTCAATGGTAACCAGGGAACACAAACGGGCGCTGGTTCCGGTTCAACAGGAATTGAAGAACGCTATTCAGCATATTGCCGATCGGATGACCCGTTTCCAGACCAGTAAGGAGTTGCCGGGGGTCGCATCCGGGTTTCGGGACATGGAACAGTTTATCCCCGGCTTCCAGCCCGGAGAGTTGATCATTGTCGCTGCGCGTCCCTCCGTGGGGAAAACAAGTTTTGCTTTGTCGCTGGCTGAGAAAATGGCATACAAAAATAAAATCGTGGCAATCTTTTCCCTGGAAATGCCCCATGAGCAAATCGTGTTGAGGTTACTGTGCGCAGATGCTCAGGTCAATGTGAAGCGAGTTCGAGAGGGGTCCATTCAGGAGTCAGAGTATGTGAAACTTACACAATCGATGGATCGTCTGGCGGAAACGCAGATATATGTGGATGACAGCCCGATTTTGACAGTAGTGGATCTGAAAGCCAAACTAATGAAGTTGAAGATGGAATTTGGCCTGGATGTCGTCATCGTTGATTACCTCCAGCTAATGGAGGGTCGGGGCGAATCGAACCGGGTGCAGGAAATTTCCGGTATTTCGCGGGGATTGAAAATTCTCGCAAAAGAGCTGAATGTGCCGTTTATTGTTCTTTCTCAGCTGAACCGGGCAATTGAAAAAAGAAGTGAAGGGCGTCCCCAGTTGTCTGACCTCAGGGAATCTGGCGCTATCGAGCAGGATGCTGATATTGTCTCCTTTTTACACCGGAAATCAATCAATAGAGGGGTTGCTGCCAGTGGTTCGTTAACTGAAATTGAGTTGATTATTGCGAAAAATAGGAATGGACCCATTGGAACCATAATGCTCGCCTTTTTGAATGAATACGCAAAGTTTGAGAATTTTCTTCCAGTGGATCAGAGGTAACGATGGCGGTTTTTGTATGCAGGGTAGGAAACCCTGATGGAGAGGTGCTGGATAAGGAAATTCAAGCGGTCTCGCTGAAAGAGGCAGAAAGCAAGCTGCAGGATTCCGGCTACCATGTGTTTTCCATACACAAGAAAATGGGTCTGTCGTTCAAGAGAAGAAAAATCCCAATGAAGCATTTTCTTGTATTTAACCAGGAATTTCTGGCGCTGGTACGGTCGGGAATCCCAATATTTAACGGGTTGACACTTCTGACGAAACGGGTAAAGAATCCGGTTTTCCAAGGAATTTTACAGGACATTCTTCGAATGGTTAAAGAAGGGCATTCTCTTTCGGACGCTTTTCTGGCTCACAGGGATCGGTTTCCAGCCGTTTATCCATCTGTACTGGCAGCCGGGGAACGAAGTGGTTCCCTGGAGTCCGTGCTGGAAAGCTACATTGAACATGAACATCTGTTGTTTTCGACGGGCAAAAAGATGCGTGCCGCCTTTATTTATCCGGCTTTCCTGGTTTTTGTGGCAGCACTGTCAATCGGTGTGATTATCAATTTTGTGCTCCCTTCCTTTGCCGATTTTTATAAGGGTTTCGATAAACAATTGCCGGCCATGACCCGGGTTGTTGTAGCAATTTCCCTTTTCATAAAGCGGAATATTGTGATTGAGATCGGCGCTATTCTGGCTTTGATTCTGGGAATTCAGTGGGGACTTCGCACTGAAACGGGAAAGCGCTGGTTGGAGAGAGGTATATTGAAACTTCCCCTGCTTCGCAATATCTGGCGGGAATACGTTTTGTCTCAATTCTGCCGAACTTTTGCTATCCTGCTGGAGGGAGGCATCCCGGCCCTGGATGCTTTGGATACCTTGTCTTACACAAATCCGAGCGTCCATTTCAGTTTGGAAATCCAGAGGGCTTCGGAAGTGGTATCATCAGGGGGAAAGGTATCCACGGCCTTTGAAGAAAGCGTTATTGTGGATGATTTGACCCTGGATATGATTCGCATTGGCGAAGAATCCGGTTCTGTTTCCGGCATGCTGAAAAGCGCGGCGGATTATCATGACGAGGATTTGTCCAATCTTCTTGGAGGTGTAGTTTCCCTTGTAGCACCGGTTGTACTATTGGCCATGGGCGTGTTGATCGCGGCATTGCTGATTGCCATGTATCTACCGTTGTTTGATATTACGGATATCATGTCGTGAGGTGAGAATGAACACGTTTGTTGATCTGGATAGAGAAACACTGGACTTTGGATTGTTTAAGGCAATTCCCGTAGATTTGATGTTTCGCTATGTTTTTGTTCCATTGCGGGAGGAGGGGGATTTGCTGCACATCGCTGTCGGTCCTTCTTTTACACTCAAAGAACTGGATGAACTGGAATTGCGCCTTAACAAACGCATCCTTCACCAGATAGGGGACGAAGATAAAATTCGGGAAATTCTGAAAAAAAGCGAATCTTCTCAGCGGGCACTGGAAGAAGCTACTTCTGACCTGAGAATTCAGGTCGTCAAGGAAAGGGAAGACGGTGAGGACATCCTGTCTCTTGATGCTGCTGCAAAAGAAAAGAGCCCAATCGTGAAGCTGATTGACACCATGATTTTTAATGCGATACAGAAAAGAGCAAGTGATATCCACGTGGAAACGGGGGAAGACGCGGTGGATATCAAATATCGGATTGACGGAGTTCTCTATCAGGCGATGGATAAAATTGATAAGAAGCATCATTCTTCAATTATTTCCCGAATCAAGGTCATGACGGAGCTGGACATCGCTGAAAAACGAATCCCGCAGGACGGACGATTCAAGGTTCGTCTGAAGGGGAAAAATGTGGATTTCCGTGTCTCGATCATGCCCACCATTCACGGAGAAGACGCCGTAATTCGAATCCTTGATAAGGAATCCACGGATGAAAAATTTACCGACCTGAATCTGGATATCCTGGGTTTTTCCAATGAAAACGAAAAAAAGCTGAGGAAGTTTATCCGGGAACCCTACGGAATGATCCTGGTGACCGGCCCCACCGGAAGCGGTAAAACCACTACCCTGTATGCTTGTCTGGCCGAAATCCAGTCGGTGGAGGACAAAATCATCACAATCGAGGACCCTGTGGAATACCAGCTTCCCGGCATTACCCAGATACCGGTGAATGAGAAGAAGGGACTGACCTTTGCCAGGGGACTGCGCTCCATTTTACGACATGACCCGGACAAAATTATGGTGGGGGAAATCAGGGACACTGAGACTGCCACCATAGCCATTCAATCTGCTCTGACCGGTCACCTGGTGTTCACGACAGTCCATGCCAATAACGTGGTGGATGTGATTGGACGTTTTGTTCATATGGGCGTGGACAATTATTCCTTTGTTTCGGCTTTGAACTGCATCCTGGCACAACGGCTGGTTCGGAAAATCTGTCCCCATTGCCGGGTGAGAGTGGACATGTCAGATGAGCTGTTGATGGAATCCGGAATGAACCCTGAAAAATTCCGGAGTTATGAATATTTTGATGGAAAGGGATGCATTGAATGCAATGGAACCGGCTATGTGGGACGAACCGTTATCACTGAGTTACTTGACTTGTCTGATGAGGTTCGGGAAATGATTCTGAACCGGCGACCGGCAAGGGAAATTCGGGCAAAGGCACAGAAGGAAGGAATGGAAACGCTGCGTCAGTCGGCAATACGAAAAGTTGTGGCAGGCGTAACCTCGCTCAGGGAAATCAACAAAGTTACGTTCATTGAGTAGGTGAATGGAACAGGAAACTGGAAAAGGACGGGATGGAACAGACAATTATCTTGACTGAATCAGAACTTCAACTGCACGGTGGTGCCACGGGAACTGTTCACGCGATACCGGTTGGCGGGGCACTGGATCCGTTGAATGTGGACCATCCGGTACGGGATGGCAAGATCATGTCGGAAGCGGTAACTTCTGCTGGGCGACGATTGAACAGGCGAAAAGGTTGCAACATCCTGCTGCCGGATTCACTTGTTTTTGCCAAGGTGCTGACCTTTGACAAAATTCCTTTTTCACTGAAAAAGAGGGATGAAATGATAAGGTGGAAAATGGACGCCTTCCTGCCCGGACGCGTAACCTCGTTCAATGTTCAATACACTATTTCCGGCAATACCGTACTGGTAGCCGCAATGCCCAAAAGTGCAGTGGCAGAGCTCATCGCTCAACTTAATCTGCTGAACACAAAATGCTTTTCAATGATTCCGGAGTCTTTTTATTATGCCAACGCATTTCTGGAGCGTGAAAAAGAGGGCAGTGCGGTCCTGCTGGTGAACCGGAGTAAGCATTTTTCTGGAATAGTGGTGCAAAGCGGGATGGTTTCATTTGTGCGCTTCCGAAAGAAGATACAGGACGTCAGCTTGCAGGAGGAGTTGGACATGTTCGCGGAAATGGTTGGTGTTGATGTCCCGGAGCGCGTGCTCCTTTTTGGAGACGAGGCGGAAATCGAAGGGGAAGCCATGGGAAACAGGTGGTTTATATGATTCATATTGATTTTTCGCCCCGACCCTGTAACCGAAGGCGCGACAAGGTGTTGGGAGTATGGATCCCGATTGCTGTCCTGATTCTCATATGCGTCATAAATATTGGTGTTTTCATTGTCTATCGGTTTCGAAATTCAGACATTCACCAGCAGATTTCTTCCATGGAGAGCAAGATTGCGATGTTCCAGGAAAAGACGAAGACTTCCGGTGTTTTGCTGAGCCGGGAAAAATACAAGACATTCATCCAGAAATACAATTTTCTGAATCACATTACCCATAAGAAAATGCTCCACTGGTCCTCATTGCTGAACAGCCTGGGAGAAGCGTTGCCGCCATCGGTTAAAATAACGGTGATTTCTCCTTCGGTGAAGCAGAACCACGTGTCTCTTTCTATAAGCGGAGAAGCGTTGACCAAAGCGGACGAGCTGCTCTTTGTCGAGAATCTCCAGAAAAGCCCTGTTTTCCATGATGCCTTCATTGATTTTGAGGCGATTGACGCCGCAACTCACAACCTTAAATTTTCTCTGAGCGTACGATACGGGGGGACCCCATGAACCGGGTATTGGATTTTGTTCAGCGGAACAGAAAATTCTATCTCATATTGGGAATCATGCTGATCTTGAACATTCTGTTCTTCTTTTTTGCCGGTTCCCGGGAGTTGGCCCTTTACAATGACTCGGCGAAGGTCCTGCAGGAGACCTCAGTTCAGGTCAGAGCGGCGAGACGACGGTCTTCGGAGGCAGAGAAAATTGCTTCCAATGTGATGGAAGCACAGAAGCGTATCCACCGTTTCTTCGACAGCGAGTTGAGCCGGGGGGGTGACCCCTTTGTGACTCTGACCGGCCGAATATACGACATTCTGACTACCAATCATATGAATTTTCAGCATGTTTCATATGACCGAAAGCCGGAACTGAAGGGTGTGCTGAACAGGATTGTGATTCATGTGCCGGTCAAAGCCGGATATGAGGACTTTCAAAGACTGATTAGGGACCTGGAGAAGATTTCGTTTCCTGTGTTTATTGACAGGGTGAGCATTTCTTCCGTGACAGGTGGAGAAATTAGTGCGACGGTGGACATTGTCACCTTTTATGGAGAAGAGAAATCATGAGAATCAGTCAGAGGGAAAAACTGTTGTCGGGGGCCCTGTTGATCACGGCGTTCATCGTCTGGATACTGAGTGGAGAAGGCGTTGGTGGAATTCCGGATGATGTGGAAATGCCATCGGTAAGTTCCGGGCGCATATTTGAACAATACAGACGTATTCAACCCCTCCCGACCCTTAAAACAGGAAAAGAGACGGATAAGACTATGTCCAAGAGGAATATTTTTCAATTCGGCAGCAGGACAGTCAATGTCGGTCAAAATGATAGATCCGCAGGATTATCCGCCCAGGAAGGTGATGCTCAAATAGCTGACGGGAGTAATCAGGCAATTGGAGACGGGGGATTGTCCAGTGGATCGGCAACTCAGCAACCACCGGATGTGGATTTTCAGGTGATTGGAGTTATTCTGGCCGGAAAGGTGCGTGGGGCTGTTATCACGAGGGCAC
This sequence comes from uncultured Holophagae bacterium, assembly GCA_964599895.1. GTDB lineage: Bacteria > Acidobacteriota > Holophagae > Thermotomaculales > Thermotomaculaceae > UM-FILTER-49-7. The sequence goes on along the minus strand of CAZRHT010000010.1, from coordinate 17,845 downwards.
CTGAGGTATTTGTCATAGAAGAATCTCAGCAGTTTCTGGACCATTTCATTCTGAAAAGTGTGAAGCGGGAAGGAATTGTAATCGGGTATACTGATTTTAAGGATGAGTTGTTCATCCCACTCAAGAAAGACGGAGGGTTGCAGTGAAGAAGCTAATTCTGATTCTTTCCATGTTGATGTTGGTGGCGTGCTTCAAACCAAAGGGGTATGACGAAGCTGCATCCGCATTTCAACGTAAAAACTGGGACAGTGCGGCAGGTAAATTCGCCAAACTGGTCATTGCTTACCCCGACAACGTGGAATTCAAAGTGAAGTGGGAAATGGCGAAGAACAACGCCGCGAAATATCACGCCCGACTGGGTCGTAAAGAAGCAATGAAGGGAAATTTTGACGAGGCGGTAAAGGAATTCAACAAGTCATTGTTCTATGATTCCACAAATCACTTTGTTCAGGACCAATTGGATCGGGTAATGGAGAAGATTGTGCAACGGGAAAAAGAAAAGGAACAAGTCGGCACCACGCTGGAGCAAATGCAGGAAAATGTGGATGGAAAGACCGGAGTGCCGATGTTGAGTCCGGGATCGGATCGGCCCATTGACCTCTATTTCCCGGCGAAGAAAAGTCTTCGAGACATCTATCATGCCCTCGGTACCTCTTCTGGAATAAATATTCTTTTCGATACTTCTTTCCAGGACACACAAATTTCAATTGATCTGAGGGGTATGACTTTTTACAATGCTTTGAAATCACTGATGCTGGCCACCGGCCATTTTTACAAAGTGATCGATAATAAAACCATCATCATTTTAAAAGACACCAAGCAGAACCATGACAAATATGATGACAAGATAATCAAGGTATTTTATCTGTCATATGCCAAACCGATTGAGATGAAAAACAACCTTCGGCTGCTCACCGGCATCAAGGAAATTTTTGATAACAAGGATTTGAACTGCGTGGTGGTTATGGGAACGCCGCAGCAGATTGCAATCGCCAACCGAATTGTCTCGCTGAACGATAAACCTAAAGCTGAAGTCATGGTAGATTTTGAGTTGATGGAGGTGAACCGTTCCAACCTGGATCAATTGGGTATCAGCCCCACAGATGGATCGAATCCTACTTATAAAGTCGGGGCTGGCCTCTTTTCAGATGGCGCTGATTCCAGTTCCACAGCCCCTGGATTTGTGGATCGAAACGCTGCGGTCTGGCGGTTTGCGGTCCCATTATTGCAGCTTGATTTTCTGAAATCCATCGGAGAGGCAAAAGATGTATCCAACCCAACCATTCGGGTTTCAGAGGGAGAAAAGGGTAAAATCCTCATTGGCCAGTCTGTGCCGATTGCCACAACGTCCTTTACGCCATTCACCGGGTCGACAACCGGAACGGACACCTCGGCTTATTCCGGAATTGGTGGACAACCCCTCACATCTTTCAACTACCAGGAAGTGGGCATCAAGATTGAGGTGGAACCGAGGGTTCATCACAATGGCGATATTTCATTGAAATTAAAGCTTGAAGTGAGCTCTATCGTAGACAATAAATCGGGTTTTCAACCCGTTATCGGTAAGCGAACGGTAGAGACTGTACTCAGGGTAAAAAATGGAGAAAGCGTGATGATGGCCGGCTTACTGAAGGATACAGAACGAACATCATTGAATGGAATCAAAGGTCTGGCTGATATCCCTCTTCTGGGACGCCTCTTTTCCAGTACCAAGAAAGAGCTGGAGCAGTCCGATGTCATGATGACCATTACGCCGCATATTGTTCGAGGTCCCAACATAAAGGAAGAAGATATGATGCCATATGCCGTTGGAAGTAAAGTAGAAAGTAACTTTTCACCTGACGACCCTTTTGGCTATGGGCAAAGAAAGAAGGCGGCAAAAACAAATGAAGCAGTTACGACTTCTAAACAGGAAGGCACAGATTCAATTTCTGGACAGACCGTAAAGACGTTATCTCCTCCCCACGTTGCTGAGAAAGAGAATGGGAACCCGGGTCCCCAAATTCAGGTTCCGGAAGCAAAGCCGAACCAAGATGTGCCTTCTTCCAGCATGATCCCGGCCATGATTTCTCTGACTCCCAGAAAAATGAAGGTTCAGGTGGGTAAAGCGAGCATGCAGTCTCTTTTTGCTACCAATTTCAGGGATGTGGACATGATTGACCTTGTCATTACCTATGACCCGTCGAAAATTAAGGTTGTGGATGTTGTACAGGGCGGATTTATGGCGGGCGATGGTGCCGGCGTTTCGTTTATTCCGGTATGGGATAATAAAAATGGGAGATTAGCTTTAACAATTGATCGCAAGGGCGGAACTACGGGACGAAGCGGTACCGGCATGCTGGCAAATATCGTTTTGGAGGGTGTCGGCGCGGGAACGTCGCCAATTGGAGCAATGACTTCGTCGAAGGTCGTGGCGGCGGATGGTAGCCCGGTGGGATTCAAATTCATCAATGGAGAGGTGACGGTTCATTGAAGTCAAAGGGGTTCACATACATTGAACTTCTTGTCGTGGTATTTATGCTGGCCATTCTGGCTTCGGCCGCGTTGCCGATGGTAAGAGTGTCAGTGAAGCGAAAGAAGGAAATACAGTTACATCGGGCGCTCCGGGAAATGAGAAGCGCAATCGATCGGTATAAAGATATGACAGACCGGGGCATTATCCCCAGAGGAGCGCCGGAAGCCATGGGGTATCCGCCGGATCTGGAAACCCTGGTTACCGGTGTCCGATTGTTGGGAACGTTGACGCAGAAGATGAAGTTCCTTCGGAGGATACCAGTGGATCCAATGGTGGGAAAAGCGGAATGGGGGCTTCGATCCGTTCAGGATGACCCGGACTCCACGTCCTGGGGCGGAGAGAATGTGTATGATGTATACTCGGAAAGCCCCGCGAAGGCCCTGGATGGCACTGAATACAGCAAATGGTAGCATTGAAACGGGAGCAGGGATGAAAAGCGTGCATGAAAAGACAACTGGGACTTCAGGTTTTACTGTAATTGAATTGATGGTGGTGTTAACCATTATCGGAATTCTTTCCGCTATTGGTGTGAACTATCAGCGAAAAGCTATCACTCAGGCTAAAGAAGCAGTGTTGAAAGAAGATTTGTTTCAGATGCGGGATGCACTGGAGCAATACTATGCGGATAAATCCAAGTATCCCCAGGACCTTCAAACGCTGGTGGATGAGGGCTACATGCGCAAAATTCCCAAGGATCCGATAACAAAGAGTTCAGACACATGGGAACTCGTATACGAGGAACCGATTGACAACAATCCGGACTATGAAGTAGGCGTTTATGATGTCCGCAGTGGGTCAGGAAAACAGGCACTCGACGGAACAACCTACAATGAGTGGTGATCCGTTGTATCAGAAGGGGTACATGTTCATCACTGTTCTGGTAGTAGTGGTTGTTCTATCCATCTCAATGGGAGTTCTGGTGAAAAGTTGGACCTACAGGACAAAAAGAATGAAAGAGAACGAACTTCTTTTTCGTGGTAAGCAGTATGCCAGAGCAATTCAACAGTACTATCAGATCCATCGGCGCTATCCCTACACATTGGAAGAACTGAGCCGAACGAAACCAAGGATGATCCGCCAGTTGTGGAAGGACCCGATGACGAAAAATGGAGAATGGGGATTGGTTTACCTTTCGGATGTGCAATCTGGAAAACTGATGGCAGAAAAAGCACGCAAACTGCTTCCGACGCTTAGGGTGGAAGGAAGAGATGACCCCCCCTCGGAACCTGAATTATCGTCCACAGATACAGAAGAACATAGTAGAAAACTAAAAGGCCAGATTGTGGGAGTGTACTCCAGGAGTAAGGATACCCCCTTTCTTAACTATCAAAAAGGAAAGATGTATTCAGATTGGAAATTTATGGGTATAATAAACAGAGGTAATGGGCTCAGAAGACTTAGAATGGGCACATATAACCCTGTTCGCTGAAGGAGGCCGGATGCCAGAAAAGAAAAAAGAAGAATTGTTTTCTGATGAGGAACACCTTGATAATGCGATCCAGTGTTTGAAAGTGCTGGCGCACCCATTGCGTTTGAAAATTCTTGTCCTGCTAATGGAAGGCCCTACCAACGTTTCCGCGTTGGAAAAGGTCCTGGGTTCTTCGCAACCAAATATATCGCAACATCTTGCCATTATGAGATACCGCGGAATGTTGAAACAGGACAAAAAAGGGAATGAGGTTTACTACAGTATCAAGAACCAACGCCTGCACCAGATGTTGTTGAGCATTTCCGGATTGTTTTGTGGGCAGGAGACCGATTAATAGAGCTGTCGTTTCAAGATAGAGCGTCACCATTCTTCTGTCTCATTTTCGCTTATTTGTCCTCAATGTTGTGGGGAATAGTTTTTGGACATGAATTTTGTAATGGTTTATGCGTGATACGTTTTCAGGATCGTTGAAACTATTTCATAAAAAGGGAATTTATGGAAACAGTATATTGGGGTGAAAGAGAATTTAGATTATCCCGCTCGGTGGTCACCATTGGAAACTTTGACGGAATTCATGCAGGCCATCAGGAGATTCTGAAAAGGGGACGTGCAGTTTCCTCTAATCTTGGAATACCGTTGGTGGTTGTCAGTTTTGACCCCCATCCAGGAAAGGTCCTGTATCCTCAGAGAGCCCCTGAAATCATAAACACAGAGCGTCAGAAAAGAGACCTGCTTCGTCAGCAGGGTGTAGATTATTACTTTGTCATTCGCTTCTCCCCCGAGTTTTCACGAATGGAACCTGAAACATTTTTGAAAACGCTGCTGGTTGAATCTCTGGGAGTTGAACATGTTCTGGTGGGTGCAGGCTTCGGATTCGGACGAAAACGGAGGGGGAATGTTGAACTCATGAAGAGCTTTGGATCAAGTCACGGTTTCACAGTGGACCCGGTTCCCCACGTTGTGATGGAAGGAGAGGTTGTTTCAAGCAGCTGCATTCGCTCTCTGCTCAAAAACGGGAAAATTCGAAAAGCAAACCGGTTACTGGGTCGATATTACTATATGGAAGGAATTGTGATTCATGGAGAACAATTGGGACGAAAACTGGGTTTTCCTACCGCAAACATCATCAGTGAAAATGAATTGACACCTATCCTGGGTGTTTATGTTTCTTCTACAATTGTCGGTGGGAACCAGTATCGAAGTGTCACAAACATCGGCTTTAAGCCTACATTCGGAGGGAAAAAGATAATTGTTGAAACCCATCTGTTTGATTTTGACAAGGATATTTATGGAGAGGAAATCACGGTTGCCTATGTAGAGTATATTCGTCCTGAAGTGATGTTTGATTCGGTTGATAAGCTCGTGGAAGAAATAAGGAACGATTGCAATCTGGCAAAGAACATCCTGGAAAGTGAAAGCAACTCGGGTCGATTGCAAAAAATGATGGCTGACCTATAAAATCTAACCCTCCTTGCAGCAAAAATTAAAAAATCTTTTAAGTTCTTGACATATGGAAAGGATTGTATAGAATATGTTTAAAAGAGCTTATAGGAGCAAAAGATGGCAAAACATTTCACAAAGACTGTTTTTTGTTTTGTAATGGCCGTGTCCATATCATGTGCCGCAATGGCCCAGGTTGTTGTAAAGAAACACTGGACACCCTACGAACCACCCACCAGCTACCCGGAAGATACCAATGTGTACCTGATCCAGAAAGGCGATACACTGTGGGATCTGTCCGCAAAATTCCTGAACGATCCATATCTGTGGCCACAGATATGGAAGGCAAATCCGTATATCAAGGACCCCCACTGGATATATCCGGAAGATCCTCTTGCAATCGGAAAGGTAAAGGTAGTCGCTCCCACACCGGTTGAGCCAACGGCCGAGCCGGTGAAACAGGCAATAAAGGAATTTCCTGAACCGAAACCGGCCCCGATTGTGGAGAAGAAAGAACCTGCCCCGAGCAAGGAAGCGAAGATACATGATCTGGCATACAAAACTGACATGGAATGTGCACCATTCATCATGGAGACTGTCAACAAAGAGGCTGTGCTGGAACACCTGGCCGTCGTGAAGGCTGCGGAAGAAGATATCCAGGAATACAGCACAAATGATGTACTCTATTTATCCGGTGGATCATCCAATGGCCTGAAAGCTGGGAAAGAATATCTCCTGGTGAGGCGTCTTGATGTAGTGAAAAGCCCAGTCACGCATGAAATGATCGGAATAGGCTATGTTCGAACCGGCCGGATAAAGATTCTTCTGTGCCATGAAAACACTTCCACGGGTATTGTTGCAAGTTCTTGCCGCTCCGTCCATACGGGTGACCTTATAATTGATCATGAACTGGAGCCGATTCCTGTGACAATCGGATACAAGCCATACCCCCGTTATGGCGAACCTGTTTCCGGAGATAAGGCATACTTTCTAATGGTTGCAGACCAACAGTTCCATCTTGGGGAAGATTCAAAATCAGTCATTTCAATGGGTTCCGCAGAAGGCGTGGCACCCGGAGACATCTTTGTTATCTACGATGCGACATTGAGGGAAGGATTCCCTGTCTATCAGGGTGAAGCTGCCGTTCTGTTCACAGGAGAGCACACTGCAACGGTGCGGGTTATTCATGCTGAGAAGTCGACGATCTGGAGGGAGGCTTACCTGGTCAAGAGACCTGAGTAAGCTGTCCAGAAGATGTCCGCTTTATTCAAAACTTCAATAGGAATAGCAGCCGTACTGGCTGCTATTTTTCTTATACTGAATCTCATCAGAGTCCTGATTACTCGTAAAGCAGCAAAGCTGAAGGGCCGAAAACTGGACGAATTGTATCCGGAAGCAAAGCTGAAGAACGGATTCATCTATTTCTTTTCGCCGGTATGTGCGCCATGCAGACAAATGACGCCACTTCTTCGCAAGATGGAGAAAGAAGGGGTTTCGGGTCGATTTATTGATGTGTCGGTGGACATGGCACCAGCCAGGGCGCTTGGTGTAATCGGAACTCCGGCTCTTGTAGTTGTGAAAAGTGGTATTGTGACAGATATCTTTTTCGGAATGCAACGGGAGTCAATGCTGAAGGAGAGGCTTGGCACCGTGTGTTCCGGACGGCGGTAATGAAATGTTTGTCATTACTTCTCACCTGAACCTTGATTTTGATGGTTTTGCTTCTGCAGAGCTGCTCAGTCTGTACTATTCAGACAGTGTGCTTGTTTTCCCTGGTTCCAAGGAAAAGAAACTCCGAACCTTCCTTTCTGAAACCGGGCTGGAACTTGTCCCGGATATTTCCCTGACGGAGCTGGCCCAGATGACCGATATTACGGACCTGGTTGTGGCTGATACTTCCAGTAAACGTAGAATCGGTAAGCTGTCGGGTTTGCTGAAAACCTTGCCACGGGATTCCGTAACAGTTTTTGACCACCATTCTTCTCCCTCTGACCTCATTGATGCCGGTCATGTTTATTATCAAGAAACGGGGGCCACAACCAGCATTGTCGTTCAGTTTTTAAAAGATATGAATATTCATATCCCTTCAGATTTTGCGACTCTGGGGTTGATGGGCATCTACGAGGATACAGACTTTCTTACATTTCCAGCTACCACCTTCACGGATGCTGATGCAGTCAGCTGGCTTCTGAAACAAGGTGCAGATCTCAACGCCGTTACTGTAGCGCTGAAGCATCCGTTGTCTGAACGCCAGATACAATTGTTCAATCAGCTGGTTCCCGTCATTGAGAGATACAAAATAAAGGGCAGAGTACTTGCAGTGGCACAATTCACTACGGACCGATTTGAACCCGACATTTCATCGGTTACCCACCGCTTGATGGAACTGGAAGATCTGCGTTTATTCTTCTGTATTCTTCAGATGGAGAACAAAACTTATCTCATTGCCAGAAATCTGTATGAAGATATTGATTTAAAGAAGCTGTTTAATCATTTTGACGGAGGGGGCCACAAGAATATTTTTACCGCAATTTTTAAAAACAGAACTGTACTGGAGGTTCGACTGGAGTTGGATAAGGTTCTTGAATCTCTTCCGTCATTTCTTCGGGCCAGGGACATTGCCAGGCCACCAGTTGCGATTGTTGATTGGAATGAGTCGATTTCAGTCGTCTTCCGGAGCATGAATCAGCTTCGGGTGAATTCTCTGCCTGTTCGTGACGAACATGGGAAATTGACCGGAGTCGTGACCCGTCAGGATCTGGACTACGCGATTCTTCATGAATATGAGAACCTTTCTGTATCCCATATTACACGCTTCGATGTCGGAACTGTTAGTCCGGAAGACGATGTGGAAGGGGTTCGGGATATGTTCATGGAAACGAATGTTAAAATGGCCTTCGTGATGGAGAATGGGGAAGTGACTGGTATTATCACACGAACCTCAGCGTTCAGAAATTCCGTGAATGTGAATGAAACCCGAACGAAACGAATCAGCTACGGAGAACGTCTTCGCAGAAGTTTACCGGAAAATCTGATGTCCATTATCAACACTGCAGGCAAGATTGCCGATGAGCGGAGTGTTCAGTTATACATAGTTGGTGGATTCGTTCGCGATCTCCTGCTCAGAAGACCAAATCTGGACCTCGATTTTGTTGTTGATAAGGATGGAATAGGATTTGCGAAACATTTGGCTGGAGAATTGAAAGTACGTTGTATTGAGCATGAAAAATTCAATACTGCTGTGCTGATTGCGCAGGATGGAATGCGACTGGACATTGCAACGAGCCGCTTCGAAGTGTACAGCAAACCTGGTGCCTTACCTGACATAACAAACGCGACAATATTTCATGATTTGTACCGACGGGATTTTACTATCAACGCCATGGCAATTTGTCTGAACAGGGATGGATTTGGGGAGTTGGTGGATTACTTCGGTGGACGCCGGGACTTGAAGGAAGGAATCATCCGGGTGCTGCACTCCCTCAGTTTTATTGATGATCCCACCCGGATGATACGTGCCATACGTTTCAAACATAGATTCAAGTTCAAGATTGGAAAAGGAACGTTAAGTTTGATGAAGTCTGCAGCTTCTCTTGATGTGGTGGAAAAGGTGTCCGGGCACCGCTTTTTGAAAGAAATCCAGGCATTGTTCACAACACGAAATGCTTCCATCGTGATGGAGGATCTGGAGGAAATCGGAGGTTTGCGTTTTTTTCACAGAGATATAAAATTGGACCCATTTGCCAGAAACCTTGCCAGCAATGTAGATTCAGTGGTTGCCTGGCACCGGCTGCTTTTCCGAGAGGACATTCATGAGTGGCTTCTCTATCTGTTTTCACTGATGATCCATGCCACAACAGACCAGAAACTGGCTATATGCAAGAAGCTTTCTCTTGGAAAATTGTTGACCCGGGAAGTGCTTCGTTTCCGGGGGTGTATCCGGGGACTGGAGATTTTCTTTGATCGAAAAGGAAAAGCGAAACGATCTCAGGTAGTTGAAATACTTGGAGAATTGGAACCTGAAATTCTGCTGTTTGCCCTCGCTTATTTCGAGGATGAGGCGATTAAGCGAACCATCAGTGACTTTATTACTTCATTGAAGGATTTTCCGTTCCACGTGAATGGAAAAGATCTTATTGAGCGCGGGATTCAGTCAGGGCCAGAAATCCGGGAGCTTCTGGAAGAGACACACCGCAGGGTCCTTGACAGGGATATAGCAGACAAAGTGGGCCAGTTTGAAGTTCTTGAGACATTACTGAAACTCAGAAGAAAGCGGAAGTGAGGATGGAAATCGGGAAGCGGGGGGCGAAAAGTAAGCTCTCTATTCCGGTTCAATCTGACGCAATAGTGAGACAATTTCACCACCCATGACATCCAGAGAGAGAACATGATCAACAAAACCGGTACTTACTGCCGCTTTTGGCATGCCATATACGACACAGGAATCCTGGGATTCTGCAAGGAGAGTTCCTCCGGCTTCGTGTACCGCATGGGCGCCACTACTTCCATCTGTTCCCATCCCAGTTAAAATGGCAGCCAGTGTGTTTTTCCCATAGGAAGCCACAACAGTTTCGATAAGACGATCTACCGAGGGAATGTATCGGTCATTCAAATGGGGCTGAACCAGCCGGAACGCATTATCATGGAATTCCAGATGCATGTCTCCCGGTGCGACATAAACGGTTTGTTTTTGAGGAGATTCGCCATCTTCAGCCTCTTTTACATTCAAATCCAGCAGCATATTCAAACGGTTGGCGAAGACTCCGGTGAAGCTGCGTGGCATATGCTGGCATACGACTACAGGAACATCTATATAGGATTGAATGTCTTCAAGAATCCGTTGAATTGCCGTGGGGCCCCCCGTGGATGCTCCAATTACTAGAATTTCAAAATTGGACCGAGGAACTTCTGAATGACTCAACTTGACAGATTTATGGGCTTGTGGGCGGGCAACGGAGCCTGTTTTCAGGGGGATGGAAGCGTTCATTACAGCGGACAGCTTTTCGTTGAAGTGGTTTGCAAATGTCCCTGTAATATAATTTTCAGGTTTTTGAATGAAATCCACGGCACCAATTTCCATGGCTTTGAAAATATTCTCGTCCGTTCCAGCAGAGCTGAATACCATAACGGGAACGGGATGGTTGGCCATTAACCAGCGAAGAAAAGTGAACCCATCCATTCTGGGCATCTGAAGATCAAGAATGATTACATCCGGTTTATTCAACATGGTCTGACGAATACCTTCTTCTCCATCATGGGCTTTGAATATCCTCGAGAACTTCCCCGTCTGATTGAGCAAAAGAGACAATTCACTGAGTATCAGTTCAGAATCGTCAATGAGAAGGATGTTCATGAGCATTCTCCCACTTTCTTAAAAAAGAAAGAATTGCCTGCTTGAGACTTTTGAAACGTAACAGGCGGACTGGAAAGGACCTCTGTCGTGCCGAAAAAGAAACTTCCACCTGGTTTCAGGGCGGCCTCAAAAACTGATTTCAATCTTTCCCTTGCGTCACTTGTAAGATACATCATTACATTCCTGCAAAGAATTATATCATAGGCCTCCTTGTTCAAGGATTCTTTCAACAGATCGAGCTGGAAAAAATCAACTCCTTCCCTTACTTCGGAATTTGGAGAAAAAAGATCGGACATTTGTTGAGTAAAATACTTCTCAGAAAGTCGAGCCGGCATTTCCCGTAAGGCATGAATGGAGTAAAGGCCGACTTGGGCTGCATCAATCATCTCCTTTGAGCGATCTACTCCGGTAATCTTAATCTGGGAGCTCAGTTGAGGCAACGCTTCCAGTATAGAGATGCGAATGGAGTATGCCTCTTCACCACGAGCGCAACCAGCACTGAGAATAGAAATGGGGCGGGCGGTGCATGTTATTCGTTCCGGCAGGAGATGATGCGTCAAAGTAGTGAAGTGGTGAGCTTCCCTGTAAAAATAGCTTTCATGAATAATAAGGCTCTCTGCCAGCGCGATTCGAAGGTTTTCATCCTGTTTCAGAAGGAAGGGAAGCTGATCCAGCTGAAGGCCGTGACGAATCGCAAAACGTTGGATTCTAAGTTCGAACACTTCTCTGGCGTTTTCTGTGAGATCCAGTCCCTCCATGGCCAAAGTCTGCCGAAACAGACTAAATTGAAATGAATTCAAAATCTGGCTGGTCATTTAGAATTGCCTGAATATCCAGGATTGGTATAATTCGATTTCGATACTGGACGACTTGTTTGACAAAAATATTTCGTGATTCTGACCCATTTTCTTGGATCGAGAGTTGTTCCGGGGATATTGATTGGACTGCTTCATCTACGAAAATGCCCATCTGGCCAATCAGAACAACGAGTTTTTCTCTGACGTTGTGTTCAATCTGCAGGAAGTATTCACTGCTCAGAACGGCGAAGGGGATGCCTCTTAGCAATGCCAGGTGGGATATATTTACCAACTTTTCCGGAAGGGGGAATATGGAGAAATCGGAAGCAATTTCCCGTATATATCGAAGCTCAATCCCAAATAAACTCTGACCGGATTTCAACAACAGAATGGAATCAAGGGGTTTCATGGTCACCTCTCAATCTCGAGATTAATTGAGGAATATCAAGAATGTAGCCCACTGATTGAGCAGAGAAGTTGCAGATTGCTGAAAAGAGGGGAAGCTGTGAGAGTTTTCCCTTAAGTGGAGTGATTGTCACCTCTTTTTCCTCAATCACATCTTCAACCAGAAATGCAAAAAACTGGTCAAAATGATGAACGTGAATGACAACTCGGACCTCCGTTTCCAGGTCATCTATGCCCAGCAGTCGAGGGAGATGGATTGCTCTGGAAGGCTCTTCGTTGAATCGATAATAGAGATGGTTTTGAACGTATACACAGCGTTCAGCTTCGTACGGTTGTATGGATTTTACGAAGAGAGACGGAAGGCCCAGCACCGTGTCCCCGGATGAAATGAAAAATGCCGGCAAAATAGCCTGCGTTACGGGGATCTGCATATGGAAATGGGTTCCTTTCCCTTCGATTGTCTGGATACGGATTGTGCCACCCAGTTTTTCCAATTCTGTTCTTACCACGTCCATACCTACACCACGTCCGGAAATATCTGATAGTTTTTCTGAAGTGGAAAAACCTGGGTTGAAGATGAAATCCAGGATATCGTTGTCAGAGTACTTTCGGTCCTTCTCCGCAAGACCCGACGCCTCGGCTTTCTTCAAAATTGTGGAAAGGTTCATGCCGTTTCCGTCATCTGCAATTTCGATAAAAACAGAACTTCCCTGCTGAAAAGCTGTCAATAGAATCGTTCCATTTTCCGGTTTCCCTGCCTTTCTCCTAAGACCCGGGTCTTCAATGCCGTGGTCAACCGCATTCCGGAGCAAGTGAATCAGGGGTTCTACGAGAGCATCCGTAATCTGCTTGTCAACCCGGGTATTGCCGTCGTCAAGGCTCAGTTGAATTTTCTTGCCCAGTTCAGCGGCAGTTCGGATTGTGGCACTTTCAAGACGTCTGAAAATGGATGCCAGTGGCACCATTCTGTAGTGAATCACCCGTTTCTGGAAGGAAGAAATGCGTCGTTCAAGAACATTCAGCTGGAATCGTGCCTGTTGAACAATATGTCCCCCCTCGCCGGTTCCCGCAAGGGGAGCAAGGATAGCTTCAATCCGGTTCTTGAGTAATGCCATCTCCTCCATATCTTGAAGAAGCAAATCCAGTTCCTTCAACCCTACTTTTACTGTACGATCCCCCCCGGTTCCTTGAGTAAGGGCAGGTGTACGAACCTCATCGTTCAGTTCTGCTTTATGCTTTCGTGCTTCAGTCTTTGAGGGAGTCGATTCATGGATGATAGAGAGGGTAGATGAGGATGGAGAGAATTCTCTGATTTTTTCGGGCGACAGGGGCGAGGCCAACAGCAGGCGAAATGAAATATGGGTATCGGTGGCTGTCTCATCTCCTGGAAGAGTGGCAATGATTTCCCCGTCCTGGTTGATACCGTCTTGAATCTTTCTGAGTCCTGTATCAAAGCTTTCGAACGGAAAAGAAACGTCCAGAAAATAGATGGGATTGTCATTACGTACGTTTTCTTTTAGCCTGGCCAACTCTATATCATTTAATTGTTTCACCAGTCCGGGTGGAAGGAAATCCAGTTCGGGAGAATCTGCTTTTCTGCTGTAAGGCACAGTTTCCATTTCTTCGGTCAGTTGCCTCCGAAAAGAAGCCAGAACTGTTTCTTCTACTGCGTCGGTCCCAATGGTCTGAATGGAGTCAATGAACCGGTCAATTATTTCAGTGGAGAGAATCAGCAGATTGACCACTGATAGTGTGCAGGGATGATCAGCTTTCCGGATACGGTCCAGCAGGTTTTCCACCGAGTGGGAGAATTGAGAGAGCGCACTGAATCCGCTCATACCACCCAGTCCCTTTATCGTGTGAAAGGCTCGGAAGAGCTCTCCAGTGACGTGAACGGTGTTTGTATCATTTTCTATGGCAATCTTCAGATCTTTTGAACTGCCATATATGTTTTCGTTCAGCTCAGTGAGCTCTGACAGAAGATTGTCTATGTTGTCTCCCATCTTTTCTCCTTAGTTGAAACGAAACAGGTTGATTCGGCCCGGAATTCGAGAATGCTCATGGGAGATAACAGATTCAAGGGGGGCCGGTTGGCGCACAGTGCGCAGAGTTAGACCAAAATAATCGGAGACATGCGCGCTATTAAGCAATACATAATTTGCAGGGACATAGTGATAGCAGGAAAGGGGATCGGAGAACAGCCATCCGGTTCCAGGGTAATAAATTTCAATAAAAGAATGGAGGGCCTTTCCACTCAAGACATGATCCTTTGATTTCATCACTACGCCGATTACGGTTCGTGCAGGGATACCAGCTTCCGTGAGCATTTGAACAGCAAGTTGGGCTGCCGCCGTACAATCCCCTTCAAGGGGACTCTTGATCTGCAGTTGATAGTGAAAATGACGGGTAATCCAGTCTAGAATAACTGATACGGCCTGAAAATAGCCGTGGCAGGGCTGAACCAGCTTGCGGGTCTTTATCCGAAATGCCGTCGAAAGGTGTTGGTTTTGTCCTGAATCAAGGAGAGCGAGTGCCTGCTTGTTTTTAATTGCGGTTGGGTAGGGGGTACTATTTCTGAGTGGAGTTGTATTGACTTTCACCTGGACAATCCCATCCGTAGATTCTTCAATTTGGTATCCGGCGTTCCTATACGGCAGAATAGCCGCGGGTGGTACAAAACGATACTCAGCCCGCTGGGTCCCCATGACCCCGGAGCCGATAACCGAAGTCGTACCAAAGAAAATTGAAAGGGCAGGAAGGAGAACGATGAAGAACCGGCGATTCCTATTCTTTGACATTCCGGGCCGGAAGCGATTTACGTATGGCATCCAGGACGCCGTTTACAAACTGACCGGACTCCCCATCTCCGTAACGTTTTGCCAATTCAATGGCTTCATTGATTACAACAACCGGAGGAGAATCTTCATACATGAATTCATACACGGCAATTCGGAGGATATTACGGTCCACGTATGACATCCGTGTGATTTTCCAGTTGCTGGAGTTTTGTTCAATTGACGTGTTGATTTCGGTGGCATGGGCTAGGACCCCGTTGACAATATTAATGGCATAGCCCTTGGTTTGTTCAGACGTCGAACGGTCTTTCCAGAAAATTGGAGAAATCTCTTCCATTTGCCAGCCGGTCACATCCCTGGCATATAGAAGTTGAAGCGAGTATTCACGAGATTTCCGCCTGTTTCCCATTCGGTATCCTCCGGGCGTATTTTACCACAAAGTGGAGAGTGAGTGGTCGCAAACAGTGCGGGTGCGAGTGGGGGGGCAGGGAGAAGATCAGGAAAGAGAGTTATTCAAAAAAATCGGTGATTCTATTTTAAACATTGCGTCTTTTCACCTTTGTCTTAAGTTTCCATTATTTTTCTGCCCTGCTGTGAATCTATTCTTCCCTTCCGGCTCAACCTCAAATTTGCCTTTAGCTCAAACTTGGTTCCTCATTGTAGTATGATGCTGTCATGATGAAAGAGGAAGGAAGACGATATTTTCAGGTGGTCACGCCGGCGGATTGGGATACAGCGTATACCTACCGGACGGAGACTGGGGATGAAGTGGAGATCGGTGAAATCGTACTGGTATCATTTGGTCATCAGCGGTTGAAAGGCATTGTCGTGGATGAGGTGAAAACCCCTCCTGCCAATGTGGAATTAAAACCGCTGAAATCACTGTCTGAAGAGCTGCCGGCACTTCCGCGAAGTCTTATTGAAATGATAAAGACTTCTGCTGCATATTATTTTGTTTCAGCGGGAAGCCTCCTTCGTTCGGCATTACCGCCAGGTTTGTTGAAAAAACAAGGGTATCGGTACAGGCTTAGAAATCACCGGGTTCCTCTCTTTCTGACAGAGAGCGAATTGGAAGTGGTTTCCTTCATCGGAGAAAAAGGAAAAGCAGAACGGGCGATCAAGCTGGCGTTCCGGGGGAAATCTGTTGGTAAATTACTGGATCGACTAAGTAAGCTGGAGATTGTCGTCCGGGAGATGGAAGACGACATCAGCCCGGTTGAAACGGTGAAACGACGTGCTGTTGCACTGGTGCGTTCTCCCGGTCAGGAAGATCTCCAGCAGCTGGAAAAGCGAGCCCCCAAACAGGCGGCTGTTCTCCAACGGATGATCAGCGCAACCGGTGAACCTTTCCAACTCTGCGCGGAACTGGTCCAGGAAACCGGATGCAGCTACGATACATTCGGGGCACTGGAGAAAAGGGGTTGGGTACGGTTGTTTCAGGACTTTCGTTCTCTTGTGCAGGGCGACCGGCATTTTTTGGATCAGTATCATCTCACAGATGAACAACAAACTTTTCTGGGAGAATTCCAGCGTGCGCCCAGCGGAATGCATTTACTCTATGGCGTGACCGGCTCCGGTAAGACGGAATGCTATCTGCGTTCGGCAGATGCGGTTATGGAAACGGGGAAGCAAGTGCTGTATCTGGTACCGGAAATCGGGTTGACTCCTGCTGCCATTTCCCGACTGAAAGTCCGGTTTGGCAACGATATTGCCATTCTGCACTCGGGCCTCAGTCGGGGCGAGCGGTTATCGGAATGGACCCGGATCTTGAAGAACAGAGTAAGGATTGTAGTTGGGACGCGTTCCGCCGTGTTTGCCCCCCTTCAAAATCTCGGGCTGATTATTGTGGATGAGGAAAATGACCACTCCTACAAACAGGGTTCCCATCCCAGGTACAATGCTGTCCATGTGGCACTTTTTCGGGCGAGAATAGAAGGCGCCGGTGTGATCCTGGGTTCCGCAACCCCGACAATCGAAAGCTACCATCATGGCCTTGCGGGAAAATATCACATGTCCCACCTTACGAAGCGGGTTGAACAGAAGGTTATGCCTGAAATGCAACTGATAGATATGAAAGAAGAATTTAAAATGAGTAAGGGCAAAAAGACCATACTCAGTGAGCTCCTTGTGGCGGAAATCAAGAAGACGGTTTCGGAAGGGGAGCAGGTCATCCTTTTTCTCAACAGACGGGGATATGCGCCTTTTCTCTTGTGCAGGAAATGTGGTTATGTGGTTCAATGCCCTCATTGCAGTGTGACGCTGACGGTCCACTCCGGTTATGATGGAAAGCCTCTTCGCTGCCACTACTGTGGAACGGAGCAGGAGATGCCCCATGTCTGTCCGGCCTGCGGAGATTCCTTTATTCAGATGATGGGTTTCGGAACTCAGAAAGTCGAGCAGCGACTCCACAGGCTTTTCCCTGAAGCTGAGATATTCCGTGCCGACCGGGACACCATGGGTGTAAAGAAATCGTTCCAGAAACTTCATGACCGGATGCTGGCAGGGGAAATTGATATTCTCGTCGGAACTCAGATGATTGCCCGGGGGCACCACTTTCCGGGGGTTTCTCTCGTAGGCGTCGTGGATGCGGATTCCAGCCTGAAATTCCCCGATTTCCGTTCTGCAGAGCGAACATTTTCATTGATTCTGCAGGCGGCAGGTCGGGCAGGCCGTGGTGATGTGGCTGGACGGGTACTGATACAGACCTACCTGCCTGAGAATAAAATATTTGAGCACCTGAAAAGCGGAAATTTTGCGGATTTCGCGAAAGAAGAATTGAATTTTCGGAAAAGGGCGGATTATCCTCCCTTCGCTCATCTGATCTCTCTTGAACTTAAGGGTGAGGATGAAATGGCTGTTAAGAAGAAGGCTGGGATGCTGGTGGAGGCACTTTCAGCTGCAGGTGAAAAGGGTGTTACAATTCTTGGCCCGTTCAAAGCTGGAATCTACCGCTTGAAAGGCCGGTATCGCCGCATAATTCTACTTCGCGGCGAAAGCAGGGCAGCGGTTCGCCGTGTTTTCGAGAAGGGTGCCATGCCCATTTTGCTGAAGAACACTCGTAATAGTGAAGTCCAGATTGTCCCGGATGTGGACCCTCTGTTTGTTGATTGA
>CAZRHT010000009.1:42644-56837 GCA_964599895.1 uncultured Holophagae bacterium | reverse complement strand
TGCCAACCGGTCAGATTGTCGGGAAAATCGGTGCCGGTTGCGGCTCCACTGTTGTCATATACCATCCAGCGAAGGTTTGTACCCCCGCTGTCGTACAATAATGCCATGTCTCCGGTTCCATTAACGGATCCCACAACATATACGTTTCCATAACCGCCGACTGTGGTGTGGCTGCTTGGATCAAGTGGGAAGCGAACCCACATCGTGGCAGTCCAGGAGCTGCCCAGCGTGATTCCGGAGGTAAGAGAGAGATAAGATGATCCAACCAGTTCACCGTCCCTGCAAAGTTCGGGATCACTGTCACTGGTGACGGCCCCCCCCTGAGCAGTGGCGTCATGGCCGTGGTTACTGCTGTCCACCGCTTCACCGGCTGTGCCGTCCCACACGCATTCGTCCATCCGGAGCTCCAGATCGGCGTCACACATTGGACAGGTCCGTATACTTCCATCCCGGTTGAAGCCGGTCTGCTGATTGTTATAGATGCTCTGAATGCTGGAGGCAGGCAATTGATATCCGTAAAACAACACTTCGTCAATTTCTCCAACAAAAACCTGGCCCGGATCAAAACAGCCGCCCACGCAATCCTGTTCCTGACCGATGATGAGTCCACCACTGTCGACAGCAACGGGGCTGGCAGATCGAGCGTTGGAAGAAACCAGGGTTCCGTCCAGGTAAAGAGATTCCATTCCCCCGCTTCTTCCCCAGGCAATGTGATGCCACTGGTCATCATTGATGGCATAGGGAAGGGAATAGGTGACAGTGCTGCCAAAAAGAAAGGTCTGAATACTGCTGGCTCCCGATTGCCACAACAGCCAGTTGTTGGCATTGGAAGAGGCAGCGCCGGAAATCAACACCTGGTTCCCTGCTTTTGGAGAGCGGAACCAGCCCATGAACGTGAAATCCTGGGCACCGTCGATGGCTCGATTGTCCAGTACCACATAATCGGAAGTGCTACTCCGGTTAAACGTGCCCGCATGGCAGAGAACACCACCGTTTGTGGTTGTCGCGGTATTGTAGGGGGTTCCGCCATATCCGTTGGGAGAGTTGTCCAGTACTTCACCGGCCGTTCCGGTCCACCGGCACTTATCCAATCGGTAGTTTGCAGTCGGGCCACAGTAGGAGCAGGTACGGGGTGACCCGTCCCAGTTGTTACCTGCAGCTTCATTGCTGTAAAGAGTTTGAATATCCGAATCTGAGAGATTTGAGCCGAAAAGGATGGCTTCATCCATCGGGGCCCCAATTGTTCTACCGGCCGGGTCGTCAGATGAGGTGCCGATGTAGCCAAGATCGCCGGAGGCAACTCGATGAATATTATTCTGGTAACTTCCATCAATGTACAACCTGGTTCGGCCTGTGCCATCACCAACCAGGGTGATGTGATGCCAGCCGGTAAGGTTATCCGGGAACCACTCGGTTGTTTCGCTTCCACTGCTGTCTCGCACAGCCCAGTTCAAATTTGTACCATTACTGTCATAGATATAGCCGAGATCGCCTGTACCGGCCAGTGATGCAAGTGTGTACACGTTTCCTCTGCCGGGCACGTTTGTATGGCCTGTGGCGTCCAGCGGGAAGCGTATCCAGGAAGCGAATGTCCAGGCATTGCCAACCGTGGGACGGGAGGTGAGGACGATATGGCCGGAACCGGTAAGATCGCCATACTGGCAGATCAGGGGAGTTGTGTTTAAAGGCGTGGCGGTTCCTGCGGCTGTCCCATCATAGCCGTTGCCAGTGTTGTCCACCACTTCTCCTGCGATCCCGCCCCAGAAACATGCATCCATCCGCCATTCCGCAAGAGCCTGGCAGGTTGGGCAGTTTCGGGTGGAGTTGTCGTAGTTATCCCCGTGGTTTTCCCGGTTGTAGAGATTCCAGACGTCGTTGTTCCGGAGTCGGCGAGTGTACACTTTGGCTTCATCAATCTGCCCGGAGAAAGAGCGGGGAAAGCCGGTGTAGGCCCAACGTCCGATATCCAGAGCATATGAGGCATCGTATGCGGCGATGTCTGCATGGCCCCCGGTACTCTGGTTTGCCTCTTGTTGTCCATTCACGTAAATGCGGATCACGTCTCGATCGTATACGCCGACTATGTGGTACCAGACACCTTGTACGGGAGAGGTCGTGGAATTGACAAAATATCGGGAGTTGGTAGTGGTAACCGAAAACTGAAAGTGCTGATTGTTGTTGTCATGTTGAAGCCAGAATTGGCCGGTATCGGTTTGACTCGTGGAATTGATGGATATGATGTTCGCATAGTTCTGTCCAGATGACGGGGCAATGTCCCATTTGACCCATGCCGCCACAGACATGCGGTTGCCAAAATTGAAGTTGCTGTTGGCTATGCTCACATAGGTGCTGTTTCCATCAAATACACCTGCGGCGCACAATTTCCCCGCTGCGGTTGTGGCCCCGTTTACGGCGGTCCCATCATGGCCGTTACCCTGGCTGTCTACTACTTCGCCTGCGACGCCGGTCCACTGACATTCATCCATACGCCACTCAGCGGCAGGATTCTGGGTGAAGGCAGTGAACGTAACACTGAACAAAAAAACCAAAATTGCAGACTGCATCATACGTGTTTCCACTGGCTTCTCCCCGGTAAGTCGTCGTTAAATTATAGTACATTTCTAGAAAATTGCAGGGGCTTTCTTAACCTGAAAAAGGAAAAAACCCGGCTTATCGTTTACAAAAACCGTTTCTAATGACAAAATAAACCTGATTTTTCTGAGTGGAGCGTTTATATGCAAAAAGCAATTTTATGGATTCTAGCCTTTTTTTTAACAGTTGGACTGGCAATTTATCAACGGGAAACTGGCCCGACCTACCCGGTACGTGGCTCAGATGTTCTCGGAAACAAAACTGTGACCTATCAGTTTGAAAGGACCCATGGTGGAGCTGGCGATCAGGAAGTTTCCGTCAATGTTCCCGGAAATAACTTGAGCCAAGCCGTGCTCAGGTTCAGACGATACCGAAGCAATGATGAGTGGACCAGTATTCCCATGCTGCATCAGGGGGACAACTATAGCGCCTTTCTCCCTCATCAGCCGCCGGCAGGGAAATTGATGTATCAGGTTGACCTGAAAGCTGGAGAAAAGACTATAACCATCCCCGGAAAACCCGTGGTGACCCGTTTTAAAGGCGCAGTTCCGATAGCAGTGCTGGTTCCCCATGTCCTGTTCATGTTTATTGCTTTGCTATTAACCGTTAGAATCGGACTGGGACTGCTGGTACATGAGGACCGCAGACGATTAGTGGGAATTGCCGTTCTTTTTCTTGGGATCGGCGGATTGATTCTGGGCCCAGTAGTTCAGAAATACGCATTCGGAGAATTGTGGACTGGAATCCCTTTTGGCTGGGACCTGACTGATAACAAAACCCTTATTTCTTTTCTCTGTTGGCTTCCGGCCCTCTATCTGACACAGAAAAACCTGAAGTGGCAGCGCCGGGCCACCGCTTTTTCGGTGCTGGTGATGTTGTTGATTTATCTCGTACCCCACAGCGTCTGGGGATCTGAATTCAACTACAAGGAAGGGCAGGTGACTACCGGAATTCAAAAAGTGAAGGTATTGAATGAATAAGTCTCTTGAAATGAAGACGGTTCTGGTAACTGGTACTGCCGGTTTCATCGGGGCGCGAACTTCTGCGTTTCTCCTTGAAAAGGGTGTAACTGTTGTTGGTGTGGACAACATGAATGACTACTACGATCCCAGAATCAAGGAGTATCGCCTTTCACTGCTTAAACAGGAAGCCAATTTTGACTTTTATCGTCTCGACATCGAAAATCTGGATGATTTGGCACCTTTGTTTGACAAATATAGATTTGACGGGGTTATCAACCTTGCGGCAAGGGCGGGAGTGCGGTGGTCCCTTTTAGACCCCTTCATTTATGTGAGAACAAACACACTGGGCACCACTAACCTGCTTGAACTGATGTGTCAAAATGGCGTTCATAAATTTGTGCTGGCGTCCACCTCATCCCTCTATGCGGGTCAGAAAATGCCTTTTCTTGAAACATTGCCGGTGAATGAACCGATTTCACCATACGCAGCTTCCAAAAAAGGGGCGGAGGCAATGGCCTACACCTATCATTATCTTCACGGAATTGATGTGTCCATTCTCCGATATTTCACTGTGTACGGTCCCGCCGGACGACCGGATATGAGCGTATATCGCTTCATCCACTGGATTGAAGAGGGGGAAACAATGGAAGTGTTCGGTGACGGCACTCAGCAGCGGGACTTTTCCTATGTGGATGATATTGCAAAGGGCACCGTGGCGGCAATCCACACGGCAACCGGATATGAAATTATCAACCTTGGAGGAAATAGACCTTACGAATTGAACCATGCGATTTCCCTGATTGAAGAGAACCTTGAGAGCAAAGCAAAGATTGAAAGAAAACCCTTCCATAAGGCAGATATGATGGCAACCTGGGCCAACGTCGACAAGGCCCGGACAATTCTTGGCTGGACAGCGGAGGTTGGCTTCGAGGAAGGGATTCGTCGAACAGTAAACTGGCACCGGGATAACCGCGAATGGTTGAAGAATATTCCACTACCATAAGTACTTATAAACAAACGTTCGATTTTAACCGGAGAAAAAGAAATGACAGAACCTGTACCGATCTTTCAGCTTGAAAATATTGGACTTGTAAGAGGGGGGACCCGCATCTTGTCCGATATTTCTCTGGATGTAAGAAAAGGTGAATGCCTGGTTCTGGCAGGCGAAAATGGTTCCGGGAAGACATCTCTTCTTCGCCTGTTCAATCGGCTGGATGATCCGACAGAGGGAACGATTCTTTTCCATGGAAACTCTCTGAGAGAAATGGACGTGAGAGAGCTGAGAAGCCGCGTGGGTATTGTACTGCAGGGCCCCGTTTTGTTTGATGGACAGGTCCGGGATGTACTGAACCGGATTCGCACTTTCCTGAAGCAGGATTGGGAAGTGAAAGATGTTGTGGAGGCAGCCGGATTACCGATGAAGACACTGGATCGAAAAACGTCGGACCTTTCCGGTGGGGAAATCCAACTGATCTCAATCGGGATTGTCGCTTTGCGGAATCTTGAGGTCGTTCTGTTGGATGAACCGGCTGCTGCGTTGTCCATAACCGCAATTGATCGACTGGAAAAACTCCTCTGCAGCTTGCTGGAAGAAGGACGAACGTTGATCCAGGTAACCCATCAGGTTGACCGGATGGTAAATCTGGCTGATCGCGGTATCTTTATTGAGCAGGGAAGGGTGATCGTAGCCGGCAGCATGTCAGCTGTGATTGCCGCATTTGGGAGGTCATGAGGATGGAGCAAATTCTGTACGCGACCATTCTGATATTTATTGCCATCGGTATCGCCTGGTGGAACAAGGTAGGTACGGAAAAGGATTTAATTGTGGGCGGCATTCGCTCCATGATTCAGTTGATTGCGGTGGGCTATGTACTCCATATCGTGTTTGCCCTGAATACTTTGTGGTCACAGCTCTTGTTGCTGCTGCTGATGTCAATTATTGCGGCATGGACAGCCCGTGGACGGGCAAAAGAGGTTGCCGGTGTGTTCGGCCTGTCTTTTGTCGGGATTATTGCCGGAACGATTGTTTCCATCGGTGTTCTGCTTGCGACCGGCGTGATTCAGCCGGTTCCCAGATTCCTTATCCCGTTGGGGGGAATGGTCATTGGCAACACCATGACCGCCACCGCACTGGTGCTGGACCGGTTCTACCATGAAATAGACGGAAATCGGAGAAAAGTGGAGTTTGCACTTTCCCTGGGATTCCCTGCAGCTGAGGCCAGCCGCGACTACTTGAAAAGGGCGGTACGGGCTTCCATGACTCCCATCATCAATACCTTGAAAATTGTTGGAATCATTCAGCTGCCAGGTGCCATGACCGGTATGCTGATGGCAGGAGCAACGCCAATTGAAGCGGCAAAATATCAGCTTATTATCATGTATATGATTGCATCGGCCATCAGCGTGGCATCAGTGACAACCATTATCCTTGCCCGGAAGCGATTCTTTAATGGGGATGCGGGATTAGCAGTCTGAGTCCTTCCGTCATGGAAAAATAGTGCTATCCCTCAACCATTTCATTTTTCTGAACTTATAGTTTTGTTTTGATAAGGTGCGTGGAAACTGGTATTATGAAACTGAAGTTGACCGGAGGTGGACTTTGACGAAAAAAGTCATGATAGCAAACTATGATCCAAATGTACTTCTGGAGCAGAAAAAGGCCTTTGAGGGGTTGGATGTGGAGCTGAAAACAGTTCAAAATGGTTCCTCTGTTCTGGAGGAATTTACTGAATTTAAACCAGATATAATTTTGTTGGATCCGATGCTTCCCAAGGTTTCCGGTTTTGATGTTGCCCAGAAAATCAGGACACTCAGTCCGGATCTGCCCATTATTATGCTGACTGCGGTATACAGGGGACTTGTGTATCGAACCCAGGCGCTGGACAAATATGGTGCGACCGAGTATCTGGAAGAACCAATCCCTGTGAAAGAACTGCGGCACATCATTGAAAAATATATAGATCCCCCTTCGAAACGGAAGAGACCTCGGGTTTCATCCAAGAAGAGATTTGAGGAACTGTTGAAGGATACGAAGGATAGTGCCAAACCACAGAAGCAAAAGAAAAAACGGGCAAAGACAAAGGTATCAGTGGAACCTGAAACCGGAGATACTGCTGTCAACGCGAAGAAAAAAGCCGGAGGCAAGCATAAGTCCACGCGAAAAAAGCTGGAAGCAATTGTGAAAGACAGCCACGTTCGCTGATTTTTAAGTCCCTCATCGAAACATCGAATACTGTATAAAGCTGAACCGTTAATGATTTGGCTATTCAGGGGTACATTAGAAATACCCTTCAAAGCTAAATGTCGAAGGATGCCTCAGTTGCCTGCATTTCAACCCTTACAACACCTCTCAATTGTCCCTTCGAGTAACCGGTGGCTGTCCCATTCGGGTAAAGTTTTCTGATTTCTTTAAGAATTTCAGGTTTCATCTTTTTTTCGTCCCCGTGACAGGCAAGGCAAGCTGTTCCAATAAGAACCGGTTTGTAATACCGATATTTCGTAACGCCGTTTTCTGATATTTTCTGTACCAGTTGGTCCTGTGGGGTCCCGCCGTGAGCCATGCTCTTTTGGATCAGTTGAAGTGCCGATTTTTCAAATTTGTCCGGTTTGTCCTGGTCATTTCTGAACCTGAGGGTTGTGCGCTTAATGCTGACCGTGCCTTGATAAGAGAGATTGACCTCATTTGTGAGTTTCTGTGCATTTTCGGAACAGAAATCCAGTGCGCCCTTTAGGCCCTTTCCCCGTATAGCTGCCACCAGTTGCGTTTTCAGGGTACTCTGAAGTTTGTTCGCTGCCTCGTTGCCTTTCTGGATAACTTCCGGTGGAAATCCCTCTGTGATGAATTCTGCCGTTGCCGTGGGTTTTGGTGCGGCAGGTGCAGGTTTTTGTATCGTAGTGGCCTTTTCTGCGCTTCCACCACATCCAAACATGATCATAAAAATAAACGGCAAAATTACACTCTTTTTCATTCCCCCGTCCTCCTCGTGTTCCACGGAAACATTAAATACAATCTATCAGAATTAAGCTTCAGATTCAATAACTGTGGGCAGTGTACGTGAAATGCGAGTGCCTGAGGGGCGAATCAGGGAATGACCGATCCCCCATCTTTCCTTCCGGCTCAACCTAACCTTGTCTATTATTTAACTGCAGCAGTATCCGACTGGATTCCCCGAGTTCGGTTGATGGTGAACAGGACTTCCTGTTTGCGTGGTACAGCGAGATTTCCCCGTTTGATATTTCGAAAGCCGCCGGATGTGAATCGTTGAAAAATCCGCTCCATTGCCATGTCCATGGGAGCAGTTCCCGTGGCGATGGCGTCATTGTATTGTTTGAGCAGAAACGCAATGCACTCGGTCTGGTAAACTTCAGCAATCTGTTCCAGTGCAGAGATGTCCACGAAAGTCTGGCCGATCTGAAGGGTGGTTTTGCCTTTTGCAGCAAACGTTTCCTTGTTTCCTTTCATGGGAGAGGGAAGCTGAACGCGACGGTTCAATGAATCCGGGTCCACGGTGAATTTGGTATCCGCATCTCTGAGTTCAGCTCTGGCCTTTGCGGTAATTTCCTCCGGCAGATAGTCTTCCATCAGAATAACTGTATCGGCTACCTCGAAGTAATCACCAGCTCCGCCTGTGACCAGAATGCTGGAAATTCCCTGATCCTGATACAGAGAACGGATCACATCAATAAGGGGTGTAATGGGTTCCTTCCGTACGATCGCCTTCATTTTGTCATCCCGAATCATGAAATTTGTTGCTGACGTGTCTTCATCAATGAGAAGAAGTGTGGCCTTGGCTTCGATGGCTTCCATAATGTTAGCCGCCTGGGAAGTCGAACCGCTGGCGTTTGTTGTTGAAAAAGAGGTTGTATCCTTGCCAAAGGGAAGATTACGGATAAATGGTGAAATGTTGATGTTCTGAATAGAGCGTCCGTCTTCAGCTCGTATTTTGACGGCATCTGGTACGGTTGCGGCCAACTCTCTTCCATCGAGGGGAAGATGTCCATACACGCCCATTTGAATCGCATTGAGCAGGGTTGATTTCCCGTGAAATCCGCCGCCCGCGATAACGGTAACCCCCTTCGGGATACCCATTCCAGAGACAGGTCCTTTGTTTGGCGTCTGCAAGGTGATTTCCAGGGGTTCCGGGGACTGGAAAGACACCACTGGTCCGTCAGAGTTGCTCAAAGGCTGAGAATTAATACCACTCTTCCTTGGGAGAATTGCGCCATCCGGAATGAACGCCACAAGATTATGAGGAGAAAGTTCATCCTGTAATGCGCAATAATCCTCATAGATATCGGCATGAATATTCAGTCTATTCTGTATGGTTGAGTCAAAATTGCTGGAAAGTTGAACAATCCCGGGAAGTTCGGAAAGAAGCATGCATTCCGCAACAGAACCCATTATTGTTCTACCCCTTGCCGGTAGGGATGCGTAGAACCTGAACTCCAGATACTCATCGTTCAAAACGACTGAACTTCTTTTCAGTATTTCCTGCCCGGGTTTCTGGATCGAGATGAGACCGCTGGTTCCGGTTCCCCGTATCCCTTTGCAGATTTTGCCGCTGGTTGTCAGGAAATGGCGTGTTAGAAAATCTTCTGCCGCCAGTATTCGCCTGTCGTTTTCCAGTACCCGGCGTGGAATACTGGTGTCGCTAAGCTGTATTCGGGCCCGCAAGGCTGAAGGCGCTGCGTAGGGATCGCCCTGAACGTGGTCCACGAAGAGTGTAAATCCATTAAACTCAAAGTATTCTTCCAATTGCTTGTATGCCTTGTAGCCTTTCCCGTCGATTCTGTGTATTAATTCTTTCAATTGCTGTGCTTTCTTCATGTGGAAACTCCTTTCAAATTGTCAAAAAGATTATATCACAAAAAAGTAAAGAAAAGGCAGCAGTAAATCTGAAGCGAGTAGAGGGTCATTGTTACAAAATTCAAAAATATGCAAAAGCAACCCTTTTTAGTTGAAAAAAATATCTGAGTTATGGTATATTGGACTAACTAAAAGGAAGGCTTAAAGTGTACATAATATGAACAAAATAGGAATTCGTGAACTTTTCGGACTTATCAAAAATATTTATCTGAATCGTGAGACGGGACTGCTGGTGTGCAAATTTGAAGCAGGTAAACGATTGATTTGTTTCATCAACGGGAACATTCGCTATGCCCGATCGGGCATAGAGGGGGAACAGCTTGGTGTTTTCCTGGTGAAGGGCGGATTTCTAGATGAAAAATCACTGAGCTTTCACCTGGAAGATGCGAAAGCATCCGGAGACAGGTTTGGACAATACCTTTGCGACAACGAAATTGTCAGCGAGGCTGATATTAAGGAAACCGTAAAGAAGCTCGTACAGCACATTGTAATCAGACCGTTTTTTGAAAAAATTGAGGAAATTGATTTTGAAAAGAAGCAAATAGCACTGGATCCAGCTTTGATGCTGGAGATATCAACCGGTAATATCCTTCTTGAGTGTATCCGTGAACTTGACAATCCTTCGTTTATTGAAAATGTCTTTGAAGAAAACCGTGATTCGGTTCCAAGTTTTATGGACAATCCAATGTTGCTGTTCCAGAAGGTCAGTCTTACACCGGAGGAGGGTTTCATTTTTTCCAGAATTGACGGTCATCTTACGATGGGGGATATTGAAAAGATTTCAAGTATGAGCCGGGATCGTTTTGTCAAAATCCTCTATGGTTTACATCTCATCGGCCTGGTTGATTTTTCCTCGTCTCAGGACAGTTCATTTTATGAGCAGGCAAGAAAGGATGTGATGGAGAATATCATGGAGCAAGCAGAAAGCGACGCATCCACAACGTCTGCTGTGACGCCTGAACTGACCGAGAAACAAGAGGTCTTTGTAAAAGAAGTTACGGCGTTCTATGAGGATCTGGAAAGAATTAACTTTTACCAGTTGCTGGATGTGGCTCAGGAAGAGGAGATTTTTCAAATCAAACGTAATTACTACAAATTGATGAAAAGATATCATCCGGATCGATTCACAGGGGCGCAATTTTCCGTAATTTCCGGAAAGCTTGATGAGATTGTATCAAGGCTTACGGAAGCTTTTCAGATCCTGAAGGATGAAGATTTGCGCAAAGCGTATGATATGAAGCTGAAGAAAAAGGAAACGGAAAAGGAGACCCCCCGGGAAGCTGAAGGCAGAACAGTCAGCAAATCTGAGATCGCATTCAGGGATGCCTTGTTTTACGTGAGTCAGGGAAGATTTTCGGAGGCAATTGAAATGCTGAACCGTTGTATTCAGTTGAATCCGGATGACGCCCGATTTTACCTGGAGTTGGGTAAGCTTCAGATGGATAATCCGATGTGGACAAAAAAGGCTGAAGAGAATCTCTTGAAAAGTCTGGAAATGAATGCCAATTCTCTGGAGGGTTACGAAGCGCTGGGCCGTCTATATGCAAAGACAGGACGGCAAGAGAGTGCGGCCAAGTATTTTACCGGTGCGTTGACTCTCAACCCTGAAAGTGAAGTGGCAATCGAAGGCATGAAAGAGCTGAAAAAAGGCGACAAAAAGTCCGGCGGGATCATTTCGAAAATTTCAGACATTTTTTCTTGAGCTGTAATCCGGATAGCAGTAGATAATTCTTGACTTGGATGAAAATATCATTAAAATAATCTTGTAAACAGTGTGCATTTTGTGCGCAATTGTAAATTTTTACAAGAAATGGGGTGAAAGCTTAATGGCGATCGTTTATGTACGGGACGATGAGAGTTTCGAAAATGCACTGAAGCGTTTCAAAAGAAAATGTGAGAAAGTTGGTATTCTTTCAGAGATTAAGAAACGTCAGCACTTTGAAAAGCCCAGTGAAGTTCGGAAGAAAAAGGCTCTCGCAGCCCGAAAGAAGATGTTGAAGAAACTGAGAATTGAAAGACGCCTTAACGGAGAATGAGTTCAGTTTTCAGGAGCTCGAATTTAATCGGGTCCTGGAAACACTTTCCGGTTACTGTGGCTCCGAACAGGGAGTCAGCAGTATAAAAAATCTCGCTGTTTTTGATACGCCAACGCGAATCGAAGAATTGCAGAAAGAATACCGGGAAATTGAAACATTACTGGATAAAGGCAGAAAAATTGAACCGGCAGGAGGAAAAGTGTTTCCCCTGCCGGTTTCTTATGTATCGGATTACTTTTTTGAACCGCTGGTGCTTCTCGGAATTCTGAGAAATTATGAAATTGGCATTTCCCTGAAAAAATTCGCAAGGGAAAACAAGTTACTAGCCCATTATTTTTCGGAATTCATAGAGATGGAAGAATGGGCACATGCGGTTAGAAAGGCATTTGATCCGGATGGAAGCATACGGGAAGACGCAACCCCACACCTGAAGAAGCTGCACACACGCAGAAGACGCGTGGAAAAAGCGGTGGAGTCAGCCTTGAAGGCAATTATGGGCTCCCACCATGAAATCATGATGGATGAATTGGTTACCCGTCGGGCAGGGCGGTTCGTGATTCCGGTAAAAAGGGATTTCATCGGTCGCATTCAGGGGCTCGTGCATGACACTTCCGCCAGTGGTGCCACGGCATTTTTTGAACCCATCAGCGTGGTGCAACGGAATAATGAGCTTCAACAATGTCAGAATGATATTCAAATCGAAGAGAATCGTCTTTTAAAAGACTTGAGCCGTGCTGTACTGAAGAACAAGGAATTTTTTGAATTACTGGATTATACCATCGGTTTTTTTGATTCCATGCTTGCGCGATATCGCTTTTCCACAAAATATGAATGCACGTTGCCGGAGCTTTCTCCTTCTGGACCACTGCGTCTGAAGGAAGCCCGGCATCCGGTTCTGCTCTTTAACAGGCAGGAAGTTATTCCCAACACGATTGAAGTAGACCGGGAGGCTGGTATTCTGGTGGTCACTGGCTCAAACACAGGCGGCAAAACCGTTTTTCTGAAGATGTGCGGATTGCTGCAGTTGATGAATCAGGCTGTAATTCCGGTTCCGGTGGCGGAAGGAAGTATTTTCCCAGTGTTCAGCAGCATCATAACTGATATTGGTGATCGACAAAGTATAGATGAATCTCTCTCGACCTTTTCTTCTCACATGCTGGGCTTGAAGAGAATACTTGAGAAGGTTGGCCCAGACACATTGGTCCTTATTGATGAGCTTGGTACCGGGACAGCTCCGACAGAAGGTGCGGCCATTGCAGTTGCCGTTGCCGGTGTCCTGGCAGATCATGGCGGATACACAGTCATTACAACGCACTATCAAGAAGTTACGCAAATGGCTTTTGAGGGGAAAAACCGGGTACGGCTGGCCTCTGTGGAGTTTGACGAAATGAATTTAGTTCCGACTTTTCGCCTTTTATATGATTTGCCCGGTCGCAGCCATGCCATTTCCATTGCCCGGAGGATCGGACTGCCAGAAGCTGTACTTGAACGGGCGCAGGATATAGCCGGCGAGTCCACGGATGGAAATGCGGATGCCATGGTGGTGACGTTGGCCAGAAAACTGCGGAATATGGAAGAAGAGCAGACACGTCTCGATATGATTCTCAAGGAGAACGAAGCCCTTGCCGAACAGCAAAAAGCTCTGCTTAAAGACTTGAAAGCTGAAAAGAAGGAGCTTTACCATGAATTTGAACAGAAATTTGAACACATTCTCGCCGATTTCCGAAAGGAAAAGGAAAGGGCACTGTATCGGGTTTCGGAGAAGCAGCGCATCTCCGCAAAGAAAGTAGAAGAAGAACTGATTTCGGCCTATGAAGAAACAATTGCCTCTAATTTGAAAGATACAGAAGAAAATGATTCGCGGGGGTTGTTCAGTCGCGGAGACAAAGTTCGCCATCATCTTCTTGGAGTAACTGGTATCGTGGATGAAATCAGCAAACAGGGTGACAGGGCGCGGGTAACGGTAAGGGGAAAATCAGTGTGGTTCGCGTCCGGCGATCTCTCAATTGAGGAACCTGGAGGCAAGGCTGCCAGAGGAAGCGGAACAAATGTGCATTTTTCGGCATCCCAAACCGTTAGACCGTCTCTCCAATGTAATCTGGTGGGAAAAACAGTGGAAGACGGGATTCATGTGCTGGAACAGACGCTTGATCAATGCGTACTCCAGGGCCATGAGTCGATCCGGGTCATTCACGGGCATGGGTCAGGAAAATTGCGGAAAGGGATCCGGACTTACCTGAAAAAAAGCCCTTATGTGGAGCGTTTTGAGCCGGATACTGACGATGGTGCCACTCTCGTTTTCTTAAAATGATTTGTTTCTGTTGAACTCTCTCACCATTGACGTGTGATGATCTGTTAGAATTCAGAATAAGAAATTAACGGGAGCGGCCATGGTTTTTTCACAACAGTTTATTCAGGATTTGAAAAGCCGCATCGACGTTGTAGAACTTGTAGGCTCCTACATTACATTGACCCGTGCCGGTAGTCGGATGCGTGCGCTGTGCCCCTTTCACCAGGAAAAAACAGCGTCCTTTTATATCTCGCCGGAAACCGGGCTTTTCCATTGTTTTGGATGCCATGCGGCAGGCGACATCATTTCTTTTGTTCAACAGATCGAAAATCTTGATTTTAACCAGGCGATACGATTCATCGCGGAAAAATACAGTATTCCCCTGGAATTTGAACAGGGTGACACGGTGGATCGAAGTGAGCGGGACCGTATTGTGGAAACACTTGA
>CAZRHT010000009.1:0-42544 GCA_964599895.1 uncultured Holophagae bacterium | reverse complement strand
GATACAAGGGCACCCAAATATCTGAACAGCCCGGCGACACCGGTTTTTGAAAAGAAGCGGATGCTCTACGGCCTGAACTTGACCCGTGATTTCATCCGCAAAACCGGTTTTGTGATACTGGTTGAAGGCTACATGGACTTTGCCTCACTTTATCAACATGGAATTGTGAACGTAGCGGCCGCATTGGGAACCAGTTTCACGGAAAATCATGCGGTGCTTCTGAAGCGCTTCGCAAAGAAAATTTACCTTTGTTTTGATGCAGATTCTGCTGGCATGGATGCGGCTTTGCGTTCGTTTAAAGTTCTGGCGCCGGGGGGACTGTTTGTGTATGGAATTACCCTGCCAGGCGGTGAAGACCCGGACTCATTCGTCAAATCCAGAGGAAAAGAAGACTTCATGATGTTGCTGGATAAGGCTGATGAGATCCCGGTATTTTTATCCAATCTGACCTTGAAACCCGAAACAATCAAAGACTTAACACTCGAAGAGAAACTTGATCGAATCAACGCTATTCTGGATGTCATATCGGTGATCCCGGATCGAATCAGGCAGAGCTACTATGTCAAAGACCTTTCAGCTCGGCTTGGCGTACCGGAACGGAACATTGCTACTCAGCTTCATAGCCGAACGCGCCGTCCATTTCAGAAACGGGAAGAGGATCTCCGACCGGAAACGCCACTGGATAGTCTCCGTGAAGCTGAAAAGGGAATCGTGCTTCTTCTGGCACGGCAGCCGCACTTGAAACCACTTATTCGAGAAAATCAGGAATGGCTTGAAAGACTCTCCGTCTATCCCTATCTCCTGGAAATGCTGAATATTGATTATGAGAGAATTTCAGATGTCATTCATTTTTTCAGCGACGGATTGAGCTCCTTCCTGACTTTGAGGGAACAGGAAGTTTCCGCAGATGCGAAAGCTGTAATGCGTGCGCTGAAGCGTCAGGCAGTTCAACAGGAACTACAGGAAGTGAAGCAACGACTGCAGGAGTTTCAGAATGGCCTTACAGAAGAAGAAAGAAACAACCTGTTAAAGCGTAAAGAGAAGTTGGCAAAAGAGTTCCATCAATTGTAGAAGAGCCGCAAGAAATCAGGTTGACTTCCGATAGGTGCCTCTCTATAATCGTACCGACATGTGGAGGAGTGGCAGAGTGGTCGAATGCGGCGGTCTTGAAAACCGTTGACCTTTAACGAGGTCCGTGGGTTCGAATCCTACCTCCTCCGCCATAATTGCGGAGAGATGCTGGAGTGGTTGAACAGGGCTGCCTGCTAAGCAGTTGTACTGGAAACGGTACCGAGGGTTCGAATCCCTCTCTCTCCGCCATTTTTTTATCCTCAGATAATTATCCAACAGAAAAAGTGAAAGTGGTAGTTCATGGTCGTACTGCCTTTGGCCGGATGTTGAATGATAAGTGCTAAATGATAGATGACAGAATGAGAAAAGACAGGGAATTGGCCATTCCCTGTCTTTACTGAATTATCTGAACTCAAACTTAGACTTAATGCTGTCTTTTATTAATCCGGGATAACCTTCAGTTTTGAAATTACCTTTACTACTCCCTTGACACTTTTCGCGATCGAGATTGCCCGATCTACCGCCTCCTGGCTGGGCAGGTTGCCCCATAGCGTAACCACTGCCATGTAAGTGTCCACATCCACCTTTCTGGCAGAGACAATGTGGTCACCAATGTATTGTTGATTGATTTCGGTCGTGATTCGCGCGTCCTCGGCAATCTGACCCACCGTCCTTTTGTCTTTCCCAAGGTAGTAGCCGCCCGCACCCGCGCCACCAACCAGCAGCACGCCGCACCCGCTGGTTCCAATCAGAAGAAAAGCCAGAAAGAATATCAGAAATGGTTTCTGTTTCATTGTACCTCCCGGAATACCCTTACTTGTTCAGATTCTGGGACACATCAATATTTCTGTCAACAGAAAATGCTTGACTGGTGATCCGGGTCAAATTTAGTATGAAAGCTTGATTTTCGTGGGAACAATGAGGACCCTGGTAGAAGCAATTCGAGTCCCTGCCATGATTGGAAAACAGGCTCTGTATTATGGTACAGTCATTGAACTTTTCGATTATAAAAGAATAGAAAATCTGACACATGTATGTGTGATCTTGGAAAGGAGGATACAGATTGATGAAAATTAATAAACCCAACCGTGTCACACGGAGGTATACACAAAATCTCGTAGCTGAACCGGCAGCAGTATTCCCATTGCTGTGCCCGGTACGGGAAGCAGACTGGATTGAAGATTGGGACCCTGACGTTGTTTTCAGTAATTCAGGGATAGCGGAGCCTGATTGTGTTTTCTTGACTGGTGATGAAAAAGACAGGGCGATCTGGTACATCACAAGACACGAGCCCGAGAATAATTTTGTGGAAATGATCAAGATCACTCCCAATGTAACTGCTTGCAGACTGACAATTCAGCTGAAACCCGCCAAAGGCGGATCGACAGCAACAATCACATACACGCACACGAGTCTGGGTTCCGAAGGAGATGCTCTTATCAATGCCTTTACCGAAGACTACTACATCCGGTTTATGCGAGACTGGGAGGCACAGATCAATCATTATCTGTCCCATGGGAGTATCCTCCATCAATAGAATTTTGGGCTCTTTGATCGGCCAGAAAACCAAAATGCGAACATTTGACCAATAATTATACATAACTGCTAGAAAAAAAAGTTCATCATCTCCTTGACGTTCAGCAGACCAGGGAATAAACTGATTTCAAGTAAAATCCGCTGCCGGGGAGTGATTGATGAAGTATTGGATACTGTTGTTGGCCATTGCGTTCCTGTTGCAGGGATGTTCATCCCGGTCTCGATCGGAATCCGCTCCCCTTCCGGGCACCATGGGGGGGCTGGAATTGAAAGTGCGGATGGATCCGCCGGAGGGATACAGTTATCAGGTGCCGACAACTTTTGGCAATCACTCCGGGCCGCACATGATACTGACAGAATTTCCTGGATTCTTAATCGGAGCTAATTTGATTCGAAGTGGATCAAGTAAATCCCATTCGACCGGGGCTAAGCTGGGAGCTGTCCGGGGATTGATTCAGCGACTGGACCGTGATGGTAAAGTGATCGATAGCTACGAATGCGATGGCAGGAGCATAGCAGGGTTGGCTCATGTATATGGGTCCTCTCATGATTTTCTAATGTCAGGTGGAAAGACTGTTGAGGGTCAGCCCGGCCAGAGCGGCTTTGTGGCTTATCTGGAGGGGGAATATTCAATCCGGTGGGAAATCGATTTTCCGGAGATGTCAGCAGTTCACGACATTGACTCAAATTCTGATGGGTATGTTGGCACAGGAACAGCTTCCCACGCGGCAAGAATTTTTCGCGTTGACTTGGAAGGGAATTTACTTTGGGAAATGAATTTGTTCAACGGTGAGGGAGAGACAGCGGAAGGATTTCCTTATACGCAGACTGCTGAGGCAAGCGCCGTTCGACTTTGTGAAGATGGGACAGTTTTAACTGTGTCCCGGATCTACCGTACTGTGACCCAACCAACCGGAGAACTTATGGAAGAAGGATTTGGAATTGCCCGCATCGATTCCGGTGGCAGTGTGCAATTCACAAAAGAGATTGTGATGCCTTCAACAGGGATATTGTGTGTCCCGGTGGATATCGAGGAATTTCCAGGCACTTATGAAGTGCTGACCGATCAATTGGATTCCAGTGTAGAGTTCTACTCCTATCGCACGGTTGAGTATAACCTGGATGTCTCAGGCGACATCATCAGTACCTCAACTATTGCAGCTTCTTCTCATGGGATATATTCTGCAGGTGGTTTACTGAATGGTCATGGTGAGTGTGCCCCATATGTGGGAGTCAGTATTCAGGATGGAATATCAACAGATGGGATTCCGATATCAAGTCTGCACTGGCGTGGTTTGCATTCCTCCAACGAAGCGGGGGTTCAACACATGGGTGTGGACAATATTCCCCTTTCGTTGTGCCCGGATGGCGTAGGCGGCCCTCTGGCACTTGGCCTTTTCTGTGACGGGCCGACGCCTGATTTCCCTGAAGGAAGATATGGGGCCTTTCTAATGACCTTGCTGTGATGGAAGGGATTCAGGCGAATGATTCACTTCCGGGAACTTGGAAGGGCGGAAGATAGAGATCTGGTAATAATTGATTCCGTGAGATAAAATGCCAGTGACAAATTACACGAATACTGGGAGGACTTCATGAGCAGGATGTCCGTTATAACTGGGCCGATGCGCTTGCCATTTGTGATTCTGGCCCCGATATGTGTTTTTCTTGGAATAGCGACCGCATACTCAGCCGGAGCTGAATTTTCCGTGTTACAGGTAATTCTGGCGGTTTTGGGAGGTGTTTTCGCCCACATTTCTGTTAATGCGTTCAATGAATACGCGGATTTCTGGTCCGGGCTGGATTTCAAAACAACGAAGACACCCTTCAGCGGGGGAAGCGGTACCTTGCCGGAGAATCCGGAGGAATTCGGCTCCGCATTGTTCATCGCGTGGTTGTCATTTGCTTTGACCGTTGGAATCGGTATTTATTTCATCTGGTTACGGGGCTGGATACTGGTCCCCCTCGGTGTGGTGGGTGCTGTTACGGTGCTGGGCTATTCAAAATGGTTTACAAAGAACCCGCTTCTCTATCTGATTTCTCCCGGAATTGGGTTTGGCTCCATCATGGTGGTCGGAACCCATGTGGCACTGGCGGGGAGCTATTCAATTTCAGCCATTGTTGCTTCTCTTGTACCGTTCTTTCTGGTCAGTAATCTGTTGCTGTTGAACCAGTTTCCGGACATGGAAGCGGACCGGGAGGTGGGGCGCCGGCATTATCCGATCCTGATCGGCCGTCCGAAAGCCGCATGGTTGTATATCTTTTTTCTGGTGCTGGCGTATCTGGCCATTGTCGTAGGTGTGGTTTTCTTCGTTTTTCCAATGTGGGCTCTTCTGGGGCTGGTGACGGTGCCGCTGGCAGTCGCGGCGGGACGTGGTGCGGTCAAGTTCGCCGATGACACCAAAGCCATTGTTCCCTATCTGATTATGAATGTTCTGATTAATCTGCTGACGCCGCTGTTGATGGCTGTAGGTATCTTCATCGCGAAGTAGGAATAGTTTGTATTCCCTTGCAGTTCCCGGTGGTGCAAAACACCACCTCCCGGATACCGGAAACGCCGCAGTCCTTTACACAAAGAGTGAATTCTTTGCGTTCACAGCAAGCCACGAATCACAAATTACAAGTCACTGCGACGCGAAGCGCCGCCTGTGATAACATATGGCAAAAGTGAAGCACAGGAGGCAAAGTGGAGATAAAGGGATGCCGCGTACTGGTGACCGGGAGCGCGAAGCGAGTGGGGAAGGAGATTGCGGTGGAATTGGCGCGTCTCGGCGCAATGGTGATGATTCATGCCTTCAGGAGCCGCAATGAGGCCGCTGAGACAGCATCTGAGATTGAAGCGTTTGCAGGATGTCGTCCGCTTGTACTGCATGGAGACATTTCCCTGAGGGAAACGTGGACAGCGATGAACAGCGAAATTGAAGAACATCATGGCGGGCTGGATGTCTGGGTGCATAGTGCTTCAATTTTTTCGGCCACGCCTTTTTTTTCTACTTCCGAGGATGAATGGCAGCAGTTTATGGACGTGAACCTGAAGGGCGCGTTTCTTGGTTGTCAGGAACTGGGTGAACGGATGCGGCAGGCGGGAAGGGGCAAAATTATTGCCATTGGCGATGTAGCGGCGGAGCTGGTGTGGCCTTCCTATATCCCCTATTCGGTTTCCCGCGCCGGGCTGCATGCTTTGATGAAAGGTATGGCACAACTTCTGGCTCCCCATGTGCAGGTAAATGTGGTAGCGCCGGGGCCGGTGCTGCTTCCGGATGGAACGGATAAAGCTGAACGACAGCGAATTCTTGAGACGATTCCATTGCAACGAATCGGAAGACCGGAAGATGTAGTCAAAGCCGTACGTTTCCTGGTGGAAAGTGATTTCATTACCGGGCAGGTGATCCGTGTGGACGGCGGACGCTCGCTCGGGCTCTGGTCGAATGTTAAATGACAAATGTTGAATGGTAGAGAAGGATTAGCAAATCAACGAAAGGGCAAATTGCTGTTCTTTCTCTTTCCCTCCGGTCAGAGCACGCGACACTTCTCGTCACTGGTCACCCATCACTCATCACCCATTTCCTATGGATAGATACTCGAAATTCCTGTATACTGGCCACAGATTTTAGAGGTGATAAATGGATTGGAAAGAGCTGATTGTTTCCGGAATTGAGAAGGTGACACCACGGGTAGTTAACCTGGACCTGGAAAGAGGTACGGTGCGCTACTCAGAACGAATTCGCCAGGGCCGCCCCATCCATCGAATATCTGAAGATTCTGAAATTGTCCGGGCATACATGGTTCATCGTTTCGTAAATACGATGGGCTACGCGCCGGAGTCTCTTGAGCTGGACAGGCCGTACTTTGTCGGAGATGGCAGAGAGACGGTAACGGTAGACGTTGTGGTTAATGACGAGGACGGAAACCCTTTCTTCTTTGCCACAGCGGCAGCACCGGATGATTATGTGCAGGGAGAAGGTGCGGAATCCCGCCTTTTTCTCGCCGCGGAGAAGGAATTTGTACAAACGGGAAGGGTGGTGCGGCATTTGCTTTACTTCACAGTGAAAATTGAAAACGAACAATTGGCCCATGAGTCAATGATTATTGATTATTCTCATTTTCATCGCATGTCAGACTGGGACAGGAAGAAAGACGGATTGCCCACATCACCCGGGATCAGGGCTGACATGTTTCGGAAGAGCGCCAGAAGAAACCGTAAGGTGGTCAGAGTTCGATACCGGCATAATCGATATACAACAATTATTAGTAGAAGTTAGCGACTAATATATGGAAGAAAAATAGAATAGGGAGGAGGGTTTGCCCTCCTCCCTATTCTTGGTTAATCTGTCCTTAGAACTTCCATTCAGGAATGCGTCCGGGGGTCCAGGGCGCTTTCAGGTTTTCCAGTTGTTTCTGAAGTGCTGGCAATTCTTTTTCAGCAATTTCGCGAATGTCCCCCAGAACCGGTTGAAAAAGTTCTCCGGCAATACGATATTGCTCGCGCATGGTTGTGGTGGGTGCGGAAGTGGATCTCCACTGACCGTAAACAAGGCCATATACACGGCCGGAGATGGATGGAGGTTGATTGGCGTTCCGTTCAGAAATTGTGTCATCACCATTCAGTTTTCGCTCCAGCACCAAAAGGCGCTTCTGCAAGGCCTGCAGCTTCTGATCCAGGTCGTTTCCAGCTTCCGGTGTCCGGTAGACGGCCTTTCTCATGGCCGTGACGTTTGTCTGGAGGCTGGACAGTAGGTCCCTGCTGCCCTGAACTGCCCGCAGTAGACCGGAAATCTGCTGCTGAAAGGCCACCAATGCCTTCCGGTCAGTCGCGGGAAGTGTCGTATTGGCCAGAATTTTTGCCTGAAAGGATTGCTTTCCTGCAAAGGGGGTAACGATGCCCCGGATCACTTTCGCAGCCTCTACCGTGTATGTGCCGGGCATGGCGAGCATTCCGCTGTCGGCGTTTGCTCTATGGCTGCCCCGTGAAGATCCTCCCTCTGTGCCACGAACTGGTGAGACGTCCGGATAACGAAAATCCCAGACAATCCGATGGGTGCCGGATGTGGCAGGTGCTTTCAGACGACGAATTGCGTTGCCTTCACTGTCACGAACGGTAAACATAAGATAGGGCGCTTCTTCCGTGTCTTCTGCCCTGAGCTCATTCCATGAAGGGTAGGAAATGGGCTGATTTGCTTTCAGTGCTTTTTTTTCCTCTTCTTTTCGAGCCTGTTTCAGTGTTTTAAGACTATCTTTCAGATAGAAAGTAATAACAGCTCCCACAGGTGGGTTCTTGGCAGCGTAGTGGGTTTCACCCATGTTGCTTTTTCCCCGGCTTTCGATAAACATCCATGAATCTTCCACGGGAAACAGTTCAAACGGTTGCTTGACGAGCTGTTCTGATAATTTACGCAGGGGTGCGTAGTTGTCGAGAATATAGAAGCCCCGGCCGAATGTTGCGAGTACCAGGTCGTTTTCGCCCCTGTGAATAGCTATATCCCGTACCTGGGTCACGGGGAGGTTGCCCTTCATCTGGAGCCAGCTGTTTCCGCCGTCCAGAGTGACGAACAGTCCGAATTCTGTTCCGACAAAAAGAAGGTCTTGATTCACCTGGTCTTCTGCAATGCAGTAAACTGTCCCTCTTTCCGGCAGGCTGTTTGAAATAGACTGCCACGTTTTTCCCCGGTCCCGGCTCCTGAAAAGATGCGGTCTGAGGTCATTATTCTTCCTCGTGTCGAAGGCAGCGTAGACCGTTTCTGCCGAATGGCTGGATGCCAGGAGGTAATCCACGTAACTGAGTTCCGGCAGACCGCCCACCATTTCCACTTTTCGCCAGTCCTGACCGCCATTATCAGAAATCTGGATAAGTCCATCATCAGTACCGACGTACAACAGTCCTTCCACCAGCGGAGACTCATCCAGGGCCACAATGTTACCGAACAGAGAGGTGGACGCGTTTTTGGCGACAGCGTCCACGCTCTGAATCCGACCCATCACCGGCAAAGTGTTGCGATCAATCTGACGGGTGAGGTCGGGACTGACAACTTTCCATGTGTCCCCCCTGTCGTCACTGCGAAATAGTTTATTTGCAGCAAAATACAGCCTTGTTGGAGAGTGTGGGCTGATTATCAGTGGAGCATTCCAGTTCCATCTGTAGGCTTCTCCTGCAGGTGGCTGAGGCTTGATACTGATTGCTTCACCACTTTTGCGGTCAAAACGTCCCAGGCCGCCGTACTGAGATTGCGCATAGATAATGTCCGGGTTATTCGGGTCTATCTGACTTTCAAACCCGTCTCCGCCCTGGGTTACAAACCAGTCTTCATTGAAAATCCCATTTCTGCAAGTTGTTCTGGATGGCCCTCCCATGCTGTTATTGTCCTGCGTACCGCCGTAAACGTAATAGAAAGGTTTAGTGTTGTCGAGGGATACCCGATAGAACTGGGTTACGGGCAGGTTTTCCACAAATATCCAGTTGCTGCCGGCATCAAAGGACTGGTAAAGGCCGCCATCACAGCCGACAAGAACATGACGGTTGTTGGATGGATCTACCCAGAGTGCGTGATCATCAACATGTCGGTGAAGGTTTCCAAGGGCATTCCATGTCTTTCCACCGTCCACACTGACTTGTCCGAATGTGTCCATGGAATAAACTTTATTTGGGTTTTCAGGATCACAATAGAGCCGATTGTAGTATTGAGGGCTTGTGCTCATGTAAGTGCTGCGCCGGCTCCAGGTCTCTCCTCGGTCTGAAGAACGGAATACCCCGCCGCTTTTGCCTTCGGCTTCCACAATCGCATAGACTATATCCGGGTTCACCGCTGAAATTGCCAGCCCGATACGGCCAATGTCCCCGGAGGGTAGGCCTGACTTTAGTTTTCGCCACGTTTTCCCCGCGTCTGTGGATTTGTAAATGGCACCTTCCGGCCCTCCGTCGATAAGTGTGAATACATGGCGACGACGCTGGTAGGCTGCGCAATAGAGGGTATCCGGGTTCCTGGGATCCAGCACCACGTCAGTTATTCCAGTGTTTTCGCTGACGAACAGTATCCGTTCCCATGATTTGCCCATGTCAATGCTCTTGTAAAGGCCCCGTTCTCCGCCGGGTCCCCAGAGCGGTCCCTGGGCGGCCACATAGATGTGTGAATTGCGGGGATCAATTGCGATACGCCCGATATGCTCGGACTTCTTTAAGCCCATGTTTTTAAATGATTTACCTCCATCAAGGGAACGGTAAATTCCATCTCCGTAACCGATGGCGCGCTGACTGTTGTATTCACCGGTTCCCACCCAGACTACATGGGGATTCAAGGGATCAATTTCTACGTCGGCAATGGACCATGAGCCATACTTATCGAAAATCGGCTTCCAAGTGGCACCGGCATTGTCGGTTTTCCAGACGTTTCCGGCCGCCACAGCGATAAACCACTGGCTTTTATTGGTTGGATTGACAGCGATATCGGCGATCCGTCCCGATGCAAACGCCGGGCCGATGCTCCTGAACTTGAACCCACTCAATGCCTTAGATGTAAGAAGGGGTTTTGCTTTGGCCGGTGTTTTCTTCTTTTTCTTTGCCATTGCGGTTGGAGCCATGATAAAGACTGCCAGCAGTGCCAGCAGGAATCCGAGTTTTCTCATTTTGTCTCCTCCTTGAAAAATAGGGGTAAAGATTTCCGCCCCTGTTGGTAACAGCTCACGCATAAAATACGGAAAATCCAGATTTGCCGTTCCTAACATCTTAAAGATGTTAGATTTTAATCAATTTGAACTTATTTCACCAATTGTGATTTATCAAGAATAACTGATTTTAGTAGAAATGAAAACACTTTGGATGCTTCATCAGAGGATTTTTGTTGTACCATAACGGATGAATATGATGAACGGGAGAATCAGCCTATGATACAAAATAGACTCATGCAATTGCGGTCGCTAATGGCAAAACAGGGTGTACAGGCCTACATCATCCCCAGCACTGACCCTCATCAGAGTGAATATGTTCCCGCCTTCTGGCAGCGCAGGGAATGGATAAGCGGGTTTACGGGTTCGGCCGGGGATGTGGTGGTGACAATTGACCAAGCCGGGCTCTGGACGGATTCCCGTTATTTCCTCCAGGCTGAAGCACAGCTTAAGGATAGCGGAATTACTCTTTTCAAACAGGGAATTTCCGGGACACCAACAATCCCTGTCTGGATTGCGAATGAACTGGATGCAGGCAAAAAAGTGGGTGTTGACACCAGGCTTTTCAGCAGTGGCGAGTTCACATCAATGGCGGAAACCTTGTCAAGGGCTGGTATAGAACTGGTTTCGCTTCCGGAGAATCTGGTGGACGTGTTGTGGCAGGATGGGCCTTCCGTACCATCAGAACACGTTCGCGTGCATCCTCTACGGTTCGCCGGTGAGTCAGTTCCTGACAAGCTGGAAAAGGTGCGACGTGAGCTTAAATCAAGAAGGATGGATGCCCATGTGGTGACTATGCTTGATGCAATTGCCTGGCTGTTTAACATCCGGGGTAGCGATGTGGAATACAATCCGGTCGTAATCTCCTATGGAATTGTGACGATGGATTCTGCAATGTTATTTGTTCATGGCGCCAAGGTTACCGAATCGCTGCGGGCTCACCTGGCGGATCATGTTGAAATCCTTGAGTATGAAGCCTTTGGCGATGCTCTCGCGCAATTGGCCGAAGGAAACGGACGCATCCTGCTAGATTCCGGATCAGTAAGCCAGTGGGTGGTGGACCAGTTGCAGGGAAATTGCGAACTGGAGTATGGAAACAGTCCCATAACACTTCTTAAGGCGATCAAGAACAAGGTGGAGCTGGAGGGTTTCCGAAATGCCCATGTCCGGGACGGTGTATCAATGGTTAGATTTCTTCGCTGGCTGGAAACAGTAGTTAAAGATGGCGGAGTGACGGAAATATCAGCCGCCGAAAAGTTGGCTGAATTCAGGTCCGGAAATGAATATTTTGCGGGGTTGAGTTTTGAAACCATCTCTTCCTATGGTCCCCACGGCGCAATCATTCACTATGGACCGACACCTGAGACAGATGTGGAGCTGAAACCCGAAGGGATCTACCTGATAGACTCTGGCGGCCAGTACCTTGACGGAACGACCGATATTACCCGGACAGTTACTCTGGGAAGCCCTACAAGAAAGCAGAAAGAACTATTCACAAGGGTGTTGAAGGGCCATATTGCCCTGGCCATGTGCCGTTTCCCGGTTGGAACCGTGGGCAAACAACTGGATACGATCGCCAGACTGCCCTTATGGGAGGTTGGTCTGAACTATGGGCATGGAACCGGCCATGGGGTGGGGTCCTATCTGAATGTTCATGAAGGCCCCCATGCAGTTTCCTACTACCGATGCATCGGTGTCCCGTTTATGCCCGGAATGGTCACGTCCAATGAACCGGGGTTCTATCTCGCAGGGGAATACGGAATTCGCATCGAGAATCTGATTTATGTAGTTTCGGATTCTGAGGCGCAATCCGGGGAAACGGAATTTAATCGATTTGAGAATCTGACAGTGTGCCCAATTGACCGAAGACTTGTTGACGTTTCTCTGCTGAGTGGGGGAGAAAGGGAGTATTTGAATGAGTACCACAGGTGGGTGTTCGATACACTTTCACCTTTATTGCAGGGAGATGATCTGGATTGGTTGAAAGAGGCCACCAAGCATCTATAAATGTTCAAAATAACACATATAGTTCGATTGATACAGTATGACAACAAAAACAAACTAAGCTCTGTAAAAACAGAGGAAAAAGGAGTAAAGATAATGAAACAGTTTATAGTAATGACGTTACTGATAGTAGTATCACAGATAAGTTGTGGAAGTAAGGCAGTAGATGCGAAGCAGGCAAAGCCGGCTCCGTTTTCCGGGACTGTGCTCACGGTGAAAAGTGGTGGAGGTTATAGTTATCTGGAGATCAAAGGAGAAACGGGCGATTTCTGGGCGGCAACCAGACCGAATGAGGCGAAGAAGGGCGATACTGTACAGTTGATTCATCCGATGAAGATGGTGAAATTTCACGTGAAATCCCTGGATCGGACGTTTGATACTATTTATTTCGCAGATGATGTACTGGTAAATGGGAAACGCAAAGCTACAGGGGTTTCCAACCCCATGGGTATGGGAACTTCAAGTATGACAAGTAACCCACATGCGACAGAGGCCACACAGAAAATGGCAAACCCCCACCAGAAGGGAAATGGCCACATGACCGGAGCCAAAGACTTTGACGCT
Source organism: uncultured Holophagae bacterium (assembly GCA_964599895.1). Lineage (GTDB taxonomy): Bacteria > Acidobacteriota > Holophagae > Thermotomaculales > Thermotomaculaceae > UM-FILTER-49-7. The sequence continues at coordinate 29,716 of CAZRHT010000009.1, read as the reverse complement.
TCCGGAGTTAAGCCTCAGAATGGGTCTATCTCCATCGGTGCACTGTTGAAGAACCCGGAAAAGTATTCCGGTAAGGTTGTGATGATCCACGCGCTTGTGACCAAGTACCTTCCGATGATTATGAAGAAGAACTGGCTCCATCTTGCGGATGCCTCCAGCGGCTCCGGATACCTTGTTGCGACGACAGATGCTGAATTCAAAGTGGGCGACACCGTAATGTTGTCAGGTAAGGTGGAGTTGAACAAGGATTTTGGCTATGGATATAAGTATGCGGTGCTGTTGACTGAAGCGAAAGCCGGAAAGTAAGAACGGGTGTAGCATAATACTTTGAAAAGAATAAAATGTGGGGAGAACAGCTCCCAGGCAGACTGATGAACAGGTTAAGTGTGATACCGTTTTCCACTGAGGATGCCCACCGGGTTTTCTCTGGAATTCGGAAGGGGACATTTTCTGACATTTTTCTTCAGTATCGAGTAACGACCAGTGTCCGGATTGAAGATGGGATTGTAAAGTCAGCCACCCGCTCTGTCTCAGCTGGGACCGGAATCCGGATTGTGGATGGGGAGAGTACCGGATATTCCTTCTGTGAAAGTTTTGAGCTGGATGATGTTATCAGTGCTGCCGGCTTCGCTCAGGCGATTGCAACGAACGGAAAGAGCGGAACGCAAAGAATTGAGGAGAGACGGATCCCTGCCGGAACGCTTTATCCCCAGAAAGTTCGACTACTTGAAGCCAACGTATCCGTTCGATCAGAACTGGTTCGCCGTGTGTTAAAAGCGGCAGAATCTTATGATCCGCTCATTGACCGGGTAACTATCAATATGACAGACACGGATGACAGGATTCTGATTTTCAACAGTGAAGGAGAATGGGGAGAAGATATCCGCCCGATGGTGACTGTTTCTGCTTCTGCCAGAGCTTCCAGAAATGGAAATGTCCAGTTTGGAAGAAGCGGTGTTGGAATGAGAATGGGTTTTGAAGTGTTTGAACAGGTGGAGTCACCGGAAATGATCGGCAGTCAGGCCGCAAAACAGGCTATAACAATGCTGGATGCCAGACCGGCTCCTGCCGGCATGATGCCGGTTGTTCTGGCTCCGGGTGAATCAGGGGTATTGATTCATGAATCAGTGGGGCATCCGCTTGAGGCAGACTTCATCTGGAAGAAAGCATCCGCATATACAGGCCGTGTTGGGGAGCAGGTGGCATCTCCGCTGTGTACGATTGTGGATGATGGCACCATCACTTCCAACCGGGGAGCCCTGGAATTCGATGATGAATTGACCCCCACTGAAAGAAGTGTCCTGATTGAAAAAGGGGTACTGAAGGGTTTTATGCATGACCGAATTACGTCTGACGTGTTGAAGATGGCGCGAACCGGAAATGGCAGGCGTCAGTCATTTCAGTATGCCCCGATTCCCAGAATGCGTACAACCTTCATGGATAATGGCCAGACTCCCCCGGAAGAAATTATTGAAGACGTCAAAAAGGGCGTTTATTGCGTTGCATTTGCCGGTGGACAGGTCAATATTGCCAGCGGTGATTTTGTTTTTGTTCCCAGCGAGGCATATCTCATAGAAAACGGTAAAATAACAACACCAATAAAGAATTTGACGCTGATCGGTAACGGACCAGATGCGTTGAACCGTGTGGACATGGTGGGAAATGACTTCAATTTGAGTACAGGGACCTGGATTTGCGGGAAAGGGCAAACCGTTCCAGTTGGAATAGGTTTGCCGACAGTGCGTATCTCAGAACTGACAGTCGGAGGCGCTTCCAATGAAGAGTAAAGATGTGTACCGGGAAATTGCGGCGGAACTTGTAAGGAAGGCCGGAGCAGATTTTGAATACGTGCGGGTCTATGTCAGCGCGGTGGAGGATCGGGAAGTTGAGGTTCGCAATGGAAAGCCTGAAAACAGCAGTTTTTCCGAGAGTGTATCCATGTCTGTTGTGGCATCCCGGGACGGACGCACTGCATCTGCCAGCGGTTCAGATATTTCTCCGGAGGGAAGGCTTTTTTTATTGTCGTCCGTGCGGGAACTGATACAGGTAGTGGATCCGGATCCATGGTATGTGATTCCGGAAAAGGAGACGATTGGTGCTGCAGATGCACAGCTGGACATGGTGGATGAAGCATATGAAAACCAATCCGTGGAACGGCTGTTAATTGAGGCCGGGGAGCTTGAAACAAAAGCACTTGCTGTAGACAAACGTCTGGCATCAACCGGATCAGCCGCCTCTGTAACAAAAGTGGCTGGTGCCTTTGCGTGTTCTTATGATTTTTCCGGGGGGTTTGAGGGAACGGATTTTTCACTTGGAGTCTCCCTGACGGTGGACGATAAGACAGGAGACTCTGCCAACGTGGGTCGCAAGCAACGAAACGGCTGGTCTACAAGCGCAATTCATGTTGAGGACCTGGAAAGTCCGGACAAGGTTGCAGAAATAGCCGCTTCCCGGACTCTGGCGCAGATTGGTTCCCGAAAGCCGCCCACGGGAAAGTTTTCGATCATTTTCGACCCCAATTCCTCGCGGTCCTTTTTCGGGGGCATATCCCAGGCACTGAGCGGTGGGAGTCTCTATCGTGGAGAGAGTTTCTTAGTGGATTCAATTGGTAAGAGAATTGCCAGCAAGGTTCTGACTATCCGGGAAGACCCGTTTCTTGCACGGGGGCTGGGTTCCAGACTTTTTGACCTTGATGGGGTGAAAGCCAGGGCTTTTCCAGTTCTTGAGTCCGGAGTTTTGCAGAATTACCTTCTCGGCGTATACGCGGCACATCGGTTGGGGATGATGCCCAATGGCTGCGCGGGTGGAAGTTCCAACTTTGTAGTGGAACCGGGAAAGGGAACAGTGAAAGACATTATTGCGGAGACTTCCAGGGGAATATTGGTTACCGGTCTGATGGGTCAGGGAGCTGATATCCGTACCGGGGACTACTCCCGGGGTGCGGAAGGTTTTTTCATTGAAAATGGTGAAGTACTTTACCCGGTCAGTGAATTCACCATCTCGGGTACTTTTCAGGAGATGCTGACCGGCATTGACCGGATTGCGGATGACGCCCGACCGGATTCTTCTGTGCTGGCGCCTTCTGTCCGGTTTCATCGGATGATGGTGGCGGGAAGCTGAGGAGTTGAAGTTTTGATACCGAACGGATTCAGAATTGGGACAATCCGGGTCAACTCACCGTTAATTCTTGCACCAATGGCTGGAATCAGCCATCTTCCTTTTCGGCGCCTGGTAAGAATGTACGGTGCTCCGGGTATGGTTTTTACGGAAATGCTCAGCGCACGGGCACTGCCGGGGGAAAATTTTGATTGGCCCGGCTACGGGCAGTGCGACGATGGAGAACATCCAATTTCTTATCAAATCTTCACCTCCGACCCCGAAGAAGCGGAGATCGCGACGCGGAAACTTTGTGAGGGACCTGCGGATATAGTGGATTTGAATCTCGCCTGTCCCGCTCCTGAAATTGCTAAAAAAAGGAAGGCGGGAGCGCATCTGCTGAATGACCTTGCAACGGTTAACAGGATTCTGCAGGCCATGAAAGCTGTAGCAACGGTACCGGTTACTGTGAAAATTCGTTTGGGAAAAAAAGCGGACAGGGGCTTTCTGGGCGAACTGGCGGGAGTTCTGATTGAAAACAAAATTGACGCGGTGGCAATTCATCCCCGCTTGACCGGAGAAAAGTTGAAACGGGTTCCCCGCTGGCAATACATCGGTTATATGAAGGAGTTGATGAGCGTTCCGGTGATTGGAAATGGAGACGTGAAAACAAGGGAAGACTGTTTGCGCATGTTCTCAGAAACCGGCTGTGATGGGGTGATGATCGGTCGGGCAGCAGTGCAGAAACCATGGGTATTCAGTTCAATCGCCGGCAAATCTACGGAAATTGCATCGGAATTTCTCCTGCGAGTCTACATGGATGCGGTTCGACTTTTTTCCGGATATTTCAAAGAAACCGTGTTTCTCGGAAGGTTGAAGGAGTTTACCTGGTATTTTTCCAGAAATATGAAATTCGGGCACCATTTCGCTTCCCTCATTCAGAACGCGAACTCATTGGCGGACATAAATGCAATCGTGGGAAAAAATTTTGAGGGCAGCTGTTGAAAAAATAGCTGGATGATCTATATTTTCATTCGAAGGAATGATTTTGCAACAGGGAGGAATCAATGACAAACTGGATTAAAAGCATGGTACTGATGACAGTAATGACTCTTTTATTTGTTTGGATCGGCCGCATGGTGGGTGGACAGGGAGGTATGGTACTGGCCCTTGTAATTGCCACTGCCCTGAACTTCTTTTCCTACTGGTTCTCTGACAGTATTGTGTTGAAGCGGTACCACGCGAAGGAAGTTTCACAACTTGACGCACCTGAATTGTACGGAATTGTCCAGGAGTTGTCGGTTGCGGCGGAAATACCCATGCCGAAGATATACATCGTGCCCGAGTCCGCACCCAATGCCTTTGCTACCGGCAGGAACCCCAGGCATGCCGCTGTTGCCGTTACGGAAGGGATTCTTCATATTCTTGACAGGAATGAATTAAAGGGTGTGCTGGGGCATGAACTGGCCCACGTGGTTCACCGGGACATTCTCATCGGCTCAATAGTGGCGGTCTTTTCCGGCGCAATCATGATACTGGCAAGTATAGCTCGTTGGGGCGCAATATTTGGCGGATTCGGCAGCTCAGGAGATGACGACGGCGGGATCTTTGGCTTGTTGGTTGTCATGTTCATTGCACCGCTTGCAGCGCTAATTATCCAGATGTCTATATCCCGCTCACGGGAATACCTTGCGGACAGCGGTGGCGCAAAATTCTCCGGAAATCCCCATTATCTTGCAAATGCTTTGAGAAAGCTGGAACAGTTTTCACGACGCGTGCCGTTGAAGCAGGCCACACCTCAGACCGCACACATGTTTATTGTGAATCCGTTCTCAGGAAGACGAATCTCTTCATTGTTTTCTACACATCCACCTACAGAAGAAAGAATCCGCAGGCTGGAGGAGATGAGTCACTGACGAAACAGCATACCGCATTATTTGTCGTGCCAGAATGGCATAATCTGCAAGAAAGCAACATCAGGAATTTGTCTTCGAAGACTGCTTGGGTCGGTTTAAAGTTCCCTGACAAGTAACAGAATGAGTGAAATAGAGCATATAATGGGAATTTCGTATAATTTATGGCATTGACCTTGCATTTGGTTTTAAGTGACCTCCATTTTTCATACAAATCGCCCCCCCAATTGGGGGCTTTTTTTTGGTACAATTAGGCAGAGACTGTTTGAAGGAGATAAGAAAAGGAGAAGCGGACAGCTTTGAAGCACAGATATTGGCCCTGTGGAAGCAAAAACAATAAGATATTGCCGGTCGACCATGAAAGACTGAACCGGCGTTGAAGGAGCATAGTAAAGTATGAAAAAAGCAACGGTAGCAGTGATGGTTGCGGTCTTATGCCTGGTTTTAATTGCTGCAACTTCAACTGAAGAGGCACGGCTGCGGCGACTTGTATCTCTTTCGGCTTTTTTGAGAACCCATTCGATTGCAACCTTCGATTATGAAAAATTCATCGAGGGTTCCATCGGCGGGATGTTGAAAACACTGGACCCCCATTCGGTTTTCATGAATCGGGAAGAATATCGTCGGATGCATGAGGATCAGACAGGCCGGTTTTTCGGTATTGGAATGATTATTTCCATGCGAAACGGGAAGGTAACAGTTGTGGCACCCATTGCCAATACCCCGGCTGCCCGTATCGGACTCAGATCCGGTGACGTCATCTACGAAATCAATGATAAATCCACTGAGGACATGAATACAACTGGTGCCGTTTCGCTGTTGAGGGGAAAGAAAGGAACCAAGGTCAACATTACAATCAAGCGTCCTGGTGTTAAAAAGCTGCTACATTTCACCGTGGAACGAGCTGAAATCCCGGAACGAACAGTAGAATATGCATTTATGGCGGATGCGGATACCGGCTATATCCTTCTGAAGAGTTTTGGTGAGAAGAGTGGAGAAGAAATGCTGGAAGCGCTTCAGAGCCTGAGGAAGAAAGGAATGAAACAGCTGGTTCTGGATTTGCGCAACAATCCCGGCGGGCTGCTGAATGCTGCCGTTTACATTTCCGACCTTTTTCTTCCCAAAGGAGATACGATTGTTTCCATCAAGGGCAGGACATCATCAGACCGGATCGATTTTGTTGCAAAGAAGAATTTGGGATTTGAGAACTTACCATTGATTGTCTTAATAAATCGGGGAAGTGCATCGGGTTCTGAGATTGTAGCAGGAGCGGTTCAGGACAATGACCGGGGACTGATTGTGGGCAAAACATCCTGGGGCAAAGGCCTTGTCCAGAGCGTGTTCAAAATCGGAGATGATGAGGCACTGGCGTTGACGACCGCAAAGTATTACACAGCCTCGGGAAGGTGCATTCAGAGAGATTATTCCCGTTCCTTTGCAGATTATTTTAATCCCACCGAGCAAAAACTGGAAAAAAAGGAAAAAGACCTGCCATTGTTCAAGACAAAAATTGGAAGAAAAGTCCATGCAGGTGGTGGAATTACACCGGATAAGGACGTGGATATGGGCACACTGGACAGTTTTCTGGTGAATCTCCGGTTCAGAACATCCGCTTTCTTTCGATTTGCAATTAGATACACCAATGCACATGCCGATATTCCACGAGATTTCAAGGCGGATCGAGAGGTGATAAATGCTTTCAAGAAGTTCTTGAAGGAGCAGAAAATTGAATTCACTGAGAAGGAATTTGACAAAGACATTACATATATCCGAACGACCATTGAGCAGGAAATTCTCTCAACAAGATTTGGCCTGGAAGCAGGAGCCCGGAGGTTTCTGAAGATTGATGAGCAATTCAAGACAGCAATGACCAGTTTTCCGGAATCTATTGCGCTATACAAGAAATCAAAAACGCGTCAAGGGAAAAAATTGGCCGAACTTCAAAATTAGAGGGGGCATGAAATGAATTTTGAGTTTTCAGAGGAGCAACTTCTTCTTCGCAAAACGGCTCGTGATTTTGCGGAAAAAGAAATTCGGCCGCACATCATGGAATGGGATGAGGCTCAGACTTTTCCAAAGGAGCTTTTTCTTGAAATGGGAGCACTTGGATTTCTTGGCATCGTTGTACCGGAGAAATGGGGCGGTGCCGGTTATGGTTATGTCGAATATGCCTCGATTGTGGAAGAAATTTCCAGGGTGGACGGCAGTATCGGTCTGGGCGTTGCGGCGCACAATTCCCTTTGCACTGGTCAGATTCAGAAATTTGCCAATGACAGCCAGAAGGAAAAGTATCTGATCCCGCTGGCAGAGGGAAGAGCGCTCGGTGCATGGGGCCTCACTGAGTCCAGTTCCGGCTCAGACGCCGGAGGTCTTCGCTCAAAAGCTCAGTTGAAGGGTGATAAATATATTTTGAACGGCAGTAAGACTTTCATTACACATGGTACTTACGCAGACACGTATGTGGTCATGGCCCGGACGGACCCGGAAAAAGGAAATCATGGTATTTCGGCTTTTATCCTGGAAAAGGGTTTCCCCGGTTTTCAGGCCGGAAAGAAAGAGAACAAGATGGGAATGCGGGCCAGCGATACATCGGAGCTTATTTTTGAGGATGCTGAGGTACCCGTGGAAAACCTGCTTGGAAAGGAAGGAGAAGGGTTCACGAACGCTTTATCCATTCTTGATGGTGGACGGATTTCAATTGCAGCCTATTGCCTTGGAATGGCACAGGGCGCCCTTGACCATGCCGTTAAGTATGCCAAAGAACGACAGGCATTCGGTAGAAGCATTTCAGCCTTTCAGGCCATCCAGTTTAAACTGGCAGATATGGCGACACAGGTGGAAGCTGCCAGGCTACTGGTTTACCAGGCCGCGTCTATGCGGGATGCCGGCAAGGATGTAAACAAGCTTTCCGGGATGGCAAAATTATATGCGTCTGAGACTGCAGTTCGGGTGGCGGATGAGGCTGTCCAGATCTTTGGTGGATATGGCTATATCAAGGATTATCCGGTTGAAAAATTCTATCGCGACGCAAAGCTGGGGACCATTGGCGAAGGAACTTCCGAGATTCAGAGAATCGTGATTGCACGACAATTATTGCGTGATTAGGGCGGGCTTCTGTCGAACTTTCCAGGCAGAAAAACGTAGGTAGAAAATATGAATGATCTGGCAAAACGTGTACTTTCCGGAGATGAACGAGCGTTAGCAAAGGCTATTTCCGTTGTGGAAAATGACTCGGAAAATGCCAGATTATTGATGGGGATTCTGTATTCACACACCGGAAATGCGCGGGTAATGGGAATCACCGGCCCGCCGGGAGCAGGAAAATCTACCTTGACGGACTGTCTTGTTTCTGGTTTTGCTAGCTCTGGAAAGCGGGTAGGGGTGATTGCGGTTGATCCGACCAGTCCCTTCTCCGGAGGAGCGGTACTGGGAGATCGGATTAGAATGCGCAATATCTCCACCTTGCCGGGAGTTTTTGTGCGTTCTATGGCAACCCGGGGTGCGATGGGTGGGCTTACCCACGCATGCATGGATGTGATTGACATTATGGATGCTGCCGGAATGGATATTGTTCTCATTGAAACCGTTGGAGTTGGCCAGGACGAAGTGGAAATTATCCGGGTAAGTGAATTGAACCTCGTAGTGCTGGTTCCCGGTTTTGGAGATGAGATTCAAGCTATCAAAGCCGGGATTATGGAAATTGCAGATATTTTTGTCATTAACAAGGCCGATCGAGAGGGGGTAGAGAAGTTGGAAAGCCAACTTCAGTACTTGAATCAGCTTTCGTCCCGAAACATTCCCATAATCCGCACCGTTGCGGTATCAAATGAGGGAGTGAGTGAGTTGGGAGATACTGTCCTGGCAACCCTCGAGAGGCATCGTGAATCTGAAATCACTGACGATCGAGAAATTGAACGTGCGGATTACAGACTGCGGAACGTGCTGATCAGTCGATTCTTTTCTGTTGCGAAACAGAATATGGGCGAGACGAACTATGAAGATCTTGTGTCTGAAGTCGCAAGCAGAAAAATTGATCCATACACCGCATCAGACATTGTAATTAAGTCCCTGAACAGGGGGAGACATGGAAATCAAAACCGCTGAGGTAATTGGGTTGACCGGGGGAATTGCCACCGGGAAGTCAATGGTTTCCGGTATGTTCCGAAAGCTCGGTGCATTTGTAGTGGACGCAGACAAAATAGCGAGGGAATTGACTGGTCCGGATTCTCCTCTCAGGGAAAAACTTGTTGAAAGTTTCGGAGTTGAGTTCATGGCTGAAGATGGAGGAATAAATCGGAAAAAACTGCGTGAACGAGTTATTGAAGATGAACAGGCGAGATTGTTGCTGAACAGTATTATGCATCCGGCAATCATTGCCAGGGAAGAAGAAATGGTTCGCGCAGCCACAGCTTCAGTTGTAGTCGTGGATGCAGCCCTGCTGATTGAGACAGCGAGTTATAAGCGCTTTCATACCGTTGTGCTGGTATATGCTCCAAGATATTTGCAGTTGGAGAGGTTGATGGCTCGGGACAAAATGACTGAGGGAGTGGCCAGTCGTTTCATTGATACTCAGATGGATATTGAGGAAAAGAGAAAGTTTGCGACGTATATCATAGATAATGCAGGTACAATTGCAGAAACTGAAAAACAGGTAAGGCGGCTGTATGCTCTTTTTTCAACCTAAAGCATATGTTGTTTACTCCTATGAATATTTTCTCGGACTTTGTGAGAAGGGGCCACGGAGTACATTCGATTGCGCCAAATTCAGGAAGATCCGGACGGCACTCCTGAAAGAAAATATCATTCGTTCAAAGGAAATACTGGAGCCGGAACCTGCCGGCTGGGAAGATTTTTCGCTGGTTCATGATTCCAAGTATGTTGAAAAACTAAGGGACCCTCAAACTCTGGGTAAAATATTATTTCTGGACTATGTCAGCCCCTTTGACACAGACATCATTGAATTTTTCATGTGGGTGACGGGGGGAACCATTCTCTCTCTCAAGACGGCTTACGAAAAACGGGTCCCGGTGTTCAATCTTGGCGGTGGATTCCACCATGCGAAGCCCGACAAAGGAGAAGGTTTCTGTCCCGTTAATGATACGGCAATCGGTATCAGGAAGTTCAAGCAGGTTCATGAAAACAAGCGAATTCTTGTTGTGGATCTGGACTTCCATCAGGGAAATGGTACGGCCCTTATTTTTGAAAAAGATGATACGTGCTTTACCTACTCCATTCACCGGGATACCTGGGATAAAGTAGAATCCACAACAAACATGGACATAGAGTTGCCGGATCATAGTGACGATGCGACTTACCTTGAAGCGTTAAGATCTACATTGCCGGGAGTTCTGGATGAGTTTCGCCCCGAACTGATAGTGTACCTGGCAGGCGGGGACCCTCACTATGCAGATAAGCTGGGTACCTTTGAGCTTACAGACAATGGCATGCTTGAACGGGACCTGTATGTAATGTCCCAGGCAAGGGACCGGGATTGTCCAGTCGCTATCCTGGCAGGTGGCGGCTATGGACAGGAATCCTGGAAATTGTACTATCGCTTTATCAAATGCGTGATGCGGGGACAATGTAATGTTTAAAATTCCATTGAAATATCGTTGGACTTATCGTCACCTGACTTCTGCTGAATTGTCGAGAGACTGCTCCTTTGATCTGTGTCTGAGCAACCTGTTTGAGGACAGTGATCATCGATTTATGGACTTCTATTCAGAGCAGGGTTTGCGGCTGGCGCTGAAGAGGTACGGTTTTGTGGCAAAGCTGAGGGAATTGGGATATGAACAGACAGATATTCGTTTCGGGGTTCGGGAAGATGGGTCCCATTATCTGATAGTATTTGAACCGCCATTTGACAAAGAGCGAGTAACTGCCGAGCTGATTGTCAGACGGATGGCTATCGATGAGATTTTCCCGATTCTGAAGGTGGAATGGCTTTGTCTGCAGAACCCGAAGGTGCCTTTTTCGGATGAAAGACCGAGATTACCAGGTCAGCACTATCCGGGGCTGGGGTTGGGAAAGGACGTTCTTTCGGCAATTGTACTGATGGCACTGCGCCTGAAATACCAGGCTGTAACCAACGTGGCCGACCATTTCCACAATGCATATATCTATTCGGGCAGTTTTGACTTCTATAAAGCTGAGGATGCAGCTCGATTTCATGATTTTTGTCATTTCATGAAAGAGAGCGAACTTTCCATTGCTGATGTGGCGTGGGCGCTGGAAACCGGCAAAATATTTCGGAAGGGAGAGGATGCCCCCTATCATTGGGAGCCGGCTGTTCAGATCCTTCCACTCAGGTCCTCATTGGCAGAGAAATTCAGTTCAGCAGAATACGCGGAAACAGTAGAAGCAAACTATGGGACATTTCAATTTGAATACCGGGCATAAATGTCCTCTAAGTAAGGCAGAGTGCTGGCACGTTTCTTGATGTTGTATCGGGTGGAACTTGATTGAATGAGGAGGTTTTATGAAATCCAGAGCAGGAATGGCCCTTACAGGGGTTTTGTTGATGTTTTCTATGTCTTGCCACCATGCCGTAGTGGGAACACAAGTGGGGGCATATAATGGGCGTTTTGGAGGCAGTGTCGGGGTTCACGGGGATGTCGGCACGAATGGAATTGTGGCTCTTTCCCTGCTTGGGGCCCTGGTTGGCAGCGCCATTTACGCGGATACTCATCAGTATGAGCAGCAAGGCCTTTCGGCAATTGATGTCAATATTCAACCAAAGGACGCGGAAATCAGCCTCGATGGTGTTGTGGTGGGTACGGCGGATCAATTTGACGGATATCCGCGTTTTCTCGTAGTGAATCCTGGTAATCATGAGGTTCAGGCCCGTAAAACCGGCTTTCACACTTACCGGGTCACTGTTAGAGTTGCCCCGGGACAGCAGGTCAATTTAAACAAGGTAATGGAAAGAGGCCACGACATGGCACAGGTTTCTCCCCCTGCGGAAACCAGCCCTTCTCCTTCTGTTCAGATGGCGGCGCCTCTGAAGGTTGATTTTGAGATCAATAATCCGGACGCCACAGTTTATGTCGATGGTGTATTTGTGGGTACTGCCCGGGAGATCAGCCGGCTCCATGGCCCATTGGTGATAGATCGAGGTGCCAAGAGAATTACAGTTGTTACCGCAAATAACAAAAAGGTGTTTTTTGTTTCAGACCTCTTGACAGGAAACCGGGACGGCGTGATCCAGTTGAAAGTTGACATGTGACACAACGCCCGCTATTCTAAATTGACTGAAAAGCTCATAACTACTAATGGTACGGAGGAAATGTGAAAGCAACTATTTTATCTTTCATTGTATTTCTGGTTTCAATGCCTCTTTTGGCGCAAGGTTCAGCACCTTTTCAATACAAGTGGATTCAATTGAAGAATGGAATGCCGGTTCTGCTGATACCAGTGAAGGAAAATCCGGTTGTTTCTTCTACCATTGTGATGAAAGTGGGGTTGAAATATGAAAACAAGAAGAACAATGGAGTGTCTCATCTGCTGGAACATCTGATGTTCAATGGTACAGAAAGTCGGACTCAAAAACAGCTATACGATGATCTTGATCGGGTTGGCTGCTACAGTAATGCCTCTACCGGAGATGATTACACCGCGTATTACATACTCTGCGAGAAGGATAATTTCAGAAAGGCATTGGAAATTCAGGCTGATATGCTGTTCCATTCCACTTTGCCTGAGAACAAGATTCCTAAGGAAAAGTCCATTGTTATTCAGGAAATTAAGAGAGATAAAATGAGTCCGTCTTATGAAGAAGGAGGTATATTTCGCCATACCCTTTTCCCTGGCAGCAGCTACGGAATGAAGGTACTGGGAGATGAAAATTCGGTAAAAGGAATTTCACGGGATGAGGTCCTCAAGTTTTATCATAAATACTACGCGCCTTCCAATGCGGTGGCGCTCATTGTGGGCGATTTCAATGAAAGGGAAATGATTGAAACGCTGGACAGTGTGTTGGGCGGCATACCGGCGGGAAATGTAAAAGGTGTGCCGGCAGACATTCGAATTCCAGTAGCGGAAAAAATGCAGTTTCTTGAAGCAAAATCCCAAAACTACGACGTATACTACCGAATTTACCAGTGCGATAGGGTAGATTCCACGGACTTTGGTGCCCAGGAAGTGGCTGCAGAATTACTGGATCGCGCATTGAAACAGAAATTCAGTGACGTAGATGCGAGAATTTCCTGCTCCACTGTGTACACCGCAGATTATGGCATGATGAAGATTCGTGCCCGAGTGGCGGGGAAGGACAAGGCAACCCAGTTTGACAAGGCCCTGACAGCATTCCTAAAGGGATTCACGATTGAACCGGATGAGGTAAAAGAAATTGCGAATCGTATGATTCAGGACACTGTATTTTCACTGGAACGTCCCCACTTCTTTGGGATGTTAATCGCACCCCAGATTGCTGCGGGCCTTAAGAATCCCCTCTATGCTCAAGATGTGACCGAAAAGTCTGTAAACCGGTTTATCCAGCAACTCAAAGGTGAAGACCGGGGCATTGCGATTTTCATTAAAGGCGGGGAGGAAAAACGATGAAACAGGTTCTTTCAATCCTGACTCTTCTTGTTGCTACCTGGGGATTTGCGACAACAAAGCCCGAAGGCACAATCGTATCGGTACAGAACTTGCCGGGATCAGTGGCGGCAGGTTTTCATATTACCTTGAGTGGCCGAAAAATACTGGAAAAGAAGCTGAATGCACCCGGCTTTGCTGATCTGACCGGGCACATTCTGGAACAGAACTACCGAAAAATGCAAAAGGACTTCGACAGACTGGGTTGCGAACTGCAGTTTTATGACTATCCTTTTATTCCCTTTGACGATTATTACACCCGGGATGAAATGTCATTTATTAGAGGGAAAGTTCCCAACAAGAACGTATTGAAAGCATTGTCCCTTGTTGCAGAACTGATTCAAAATGCCTGTGCTGTGGATGAAAAAGGACTGGCACAGGCGACACGTTCCTGTACCGGCGGAAACCGGATGCGCGCATCTCTCAGCACAGTGGCCGGGAATGAACTTAGAACACTTCTGTTTTCAGAAGATTATCCATCCTATCCGACCTATTTCAAGGGCCCGGCACCGAATCTCGAGATGGTACACAAGTTTATGAAGATCTATTTTTCTCCCACAAATATGATTATCACGGTTTTGGGTGATTTGGATGCAAATGCGCTGAAGAAATCAATCGAAAAGGACTTTTCCGGTTGGGGGGAAGGCTCCTCCAGGATAGAGGTACATAAGGCAAAGCAGACGATTCCGAAAAAAAGGACAGCCAGTCTTGAAACCAGACGAAAGAGCCAGGGTTACGTGCTGCTGGTAAGGCCGTTGAAAGATGAAATGAATGTGAGGGAGATCGCGACCGCTCTTCTTTTCGCAAGGCAGGTGTCAGACGCGATTTCCTTCCAGTTGCGTGAGAAAGAAGGACTGGCTTACTCCATCGGGGCCGGTGTTAGAAATATTGGTGGGCACTATTTCCTTACCCTTGGCATGGGTACATCTCCAAAATTCGTGATATCTTCCGCTTACCGGATGGACAAGATGCTTGAATCCCTCCTGACAGGAGGGCAAATCGCTGAATCTGAGCTTCAGCGAATTCGAAATAGCCTACTTATCTCCCGAAGAATGAAACGATTGACAAATGTCAACAAAGCATTTTTCAATGGGCTTGATTTGCTCTGGAATCGTCCTCAAAATTTTGAAGAAGAGGTGGACAATTCCATTAGGAAATTGAATGTTGAGACATTTGAGAAGGCAAAAACACTGTTGAGTGGCCCGGAAATCCGCATATTGATCAATGCTGCGAAAGAATCGAGTGAACAAAATAGTGGCGAAAAGGAATCGCATAGAAAGTATCCCTGAGTCGGGAGAAAGAGTTCGCCAAATGGGTATGGTTGACCCAGGTCATGAGATGGATTGGCCGCGACCTAATCCGTTGTAATAAGAACTAAATAGAAACTTCAATAGTTGATGTTACCCTCGAAAGAATGAAGGAGAGATCTGCAGGTGAGAATTGTCCGGTTGAAACAAATCAGGAACGAATCTCGTATCCAAAGTTGTTAAGGTCTAGGGGAGAGAGGGGAACATGAAGACAAACAAAATGCCGATTCTTTTCATTATTTTATCCTTTTTGCTGATGCTGCCCCCTGCAGGTGCGTCAGTTTTGACAGACAGCTTTCACAAGAGCATTTCAAACGCGGACAGCATCGAAAAGGTCACACTGGATAATGTGAACGGAGACTGTCATTTCTTTCTGGCACCGGGAAATGGAAATTTTGATATTGACGCAAGAGTGACCATTAAAGGACCTTCTGACGAAGAATGTGAGAGTTACTACCAGAAGGTAAAAATTGACGTCACCCGGGAAAATCATGTATTGAAAATTGTTGTAACCCGGCCACGTTCGATCTCCTTTTTTGGTCTGGGGAATTCGATTCGCATGTCTGTTGATTTTGAGATTTCGATTCCGGTGCCAATGGATGTGTCTGTTGATCTTGTAAACGGGGATGTTAACGTTGAAGAGATGAAACTCTGCAGTGTTGATGTCGTGAATGGGGACGTTCATTTGAAAGGAACTACAGCGGCATCCGTTGATGCAGTAAACAGTTGCATCGATATTCGGGATGTAAAAGAGTGGGTCGTGATAGACGCTGTAAATGGAAACCTGAAGCTGATGTCTGCTTCTCCTGATCTGACAAAAATAAAGGCAGAATTCGTGAATGGCAGTATGACAGTTCAAATTCCCACTGACATTCTGGGACGATTGAACATGGACTCAGCTACTGGAACAGCTTATCTCAAAGAGAGGAAGGACGGAAAGACCTGGGAAACTCGGATGCATGGGAAAAGAATTCATGTATCTGATAAAGGAACTGCCAGGATTTACCTTGAAAATGTGAACGGCAAGATCACACTGCTTTGCGATTGATATATTTGATTTAAGAAAATACAAGGGGGGCCAGATAGGCCCCCTTTTTTATTGTCCTTGTTCGAACTGAAATCAGTCGTCTTCTCCAAATTTGATTCCCTGGGCGAGAACAAATTCAGAACCGTAATTTATGGCAGATGTCAGCCGTCTCATGTAAAGCTTCCATGAGTCGGAGCCCGATTCACGGCCGCCGCCGGTTTCCTTTTCACCGCCGAATGCGCCGCCGATTTCAGCGCCTGAAGTTCCGAGATTGATGTTGGCCATTCCGCAATCACTTCCTGCGGGCGAGACAAACTTCTCAGCGTAATGGAAGTTCCGGGTAAAAATGGAAGAGGAAAGTCCCTGGGGTACGTCATTGTGCTTCTCAATCGCGTCGTCAATAGAGTCGATTTCAATGATGTAGAGAAGTGGTGCAAAGGTCTCTTCCTGAACAATTTTGAAGTGGTTCTCGACTTGCGCGATGCACGGTTTCACAAAAGAGCCCTTTCCTTCAATCCGTTCGCCGGCATAGAGGATTTTCCCGCCGGCTTTCTTGACTTCATCCATGGCGCGTTCGTATGCAACAATTGCCTGTTCGTCCACGAGGGGCCCCATTACAGTTTGCGGGTTAAGGGGGTCTCCAATACGAACGTGCTGATATTTCTCCACGAGTTTGGAAATAAATTCGTCCTTGACATCCTTGTGTAGCAGTACGCGGCGAGTCGAAGTGCATCGTTGGCCGGAAGTGCCGACGGCACCAAAAAATACACCGTTCACTGCGTTGTCAACATCAGCATCTTCCATTACAACAACGGCATTGTTGCCGCCGAGCTCCAGAATAGTACGGCCCAATCGGGCGCCCACAACTTCGCCGACGTGTTTGCCCATGGGAACAGACCCGGTAAAGCTGACCAGGGGAACCCGCTTGTCCTGAAGGAGACGTTCGCCAACAGTGGATCCTTTTCCGATGATCAGATTGAATACGCCTTCACAGTCATGGCGTTTTGCTACCCGGTTTACTATCTTCTGCACTGCAACCGCACAAAGGGGTGCTTTCGAAGAAGGCTTCCAGATCATCGTATCGCCGCATACGGCAGCCAGTGCCGCGTTCCAGGCATAGACAGCTACTGGAAAGTTAAATGCGGAAATTATACCGATCGTGCCAAGGGGGTGCCACTGCTCCTGGATGCGGTGCTCGGGCCGTTCTGATGGCATGGTCTTGCCGTAGAGCTGGCGGGAGAGACCTACCGCAAAATCGCAGATATCAATCATTTCCTGCACTTCGCCCAGGCCTTCCTGGTAGATTTTACCCATTTCAAGTGATACGAGTTTTCCAAGCGGTTCTTTGAACTTTCGCAATTCATCCGCAAGGTCCCGAACCACGAGTCCACGAATCGGAGCAGGCGTCATACGCCATTTCTTCCAGGCTTCTGTGGAAACCTGCATTACATGCTCATAGTCTGCTTCATTGGTCTGGAGAACTGTTCCGATGGTTTCCCCTGTAGCCGGGGAAACGGAAACAAGCTTGTCACGACCTTCGCCGCTGATCCATTCGCCGGCATAGGTACCGCTGAGAACGCCCTCTAAACCAAGTTCTTTCATGAATTCCATGAAATTCCTCCTCAATCAAAACTACAATCTTCTGCGTGATCACTATAAATGACAGAAGCGTTGTTTTCAATCCCTGCTTTCGATTTATGATAAAATCTTGCTTTAAAATCAGGAGGAATGAATAGATGGAAGCGCCCCATTTTCATGTTGTACTTGTTGAACCTGAAATTCCGCAGAATACGGGTAACATTGGCAGATTGTGCGTGGGGGCCAATTGTAGCCTGCATCTGGTTCAACCCCTTGGATTTTCCCTTGAGGATCGCTACATGAAGCGGGCGGGCCTGGACTACTGGAGGTTCCTGGATTGGCATCTCCACAACAGCTTTGAGGAATTTCTGGAGAAGGTTAATCCAAAACACTTCTATTTCTTTTCAAAAAAAGCCGCGAAGGAATACTGGGACGTTTCCTTCCGGCAGGGAGACGCTTTGATATTCGGAAAGGAAACACTGGGACTTCCCGAATCTCTCATTGGACAATACCCGGAAAAATCCCTGAAGATTCCCATGCCGGGAAAAACCCGGAGCATCAATCTGGCAAACAGCGTGGCTGTTGCAGTTTATGAAGGAATGAGGCAGCTTCATGTTTCTGCGTCCACTGATTGATCTTTCCGAATTTGTCGCCCAAAGAGCAGGAACCGACAGCGTGGAAGTCTACTATCGCTGTACATTTTCTGAGAGAAAAGTGAAGAAGGTCGCTGACAAGGGAAGGGGAGTTCGTGCATTCACACGGATTCGATGGCAACGGGCAGGAATGGAATGGTCTGTGGGCCTCGGTGGTTTTCTGCCCTCTCTACCCGCTATGGAATCGTTGATTGAGTTAGCATCTCCCGTGAAAATTGAAATCCCCATTCCGGTTGGTCAGTTTGAGAAGCAATTTTCGGTTTCTCCGTCACATGATAAGGACTGCAACGTGACAGGCTGGTTTCGTGATTATCTCGTTACAGCTTCCGGTGTCCGTCTGTCAGCCGAAGGAGAATTCAGTCTTTTTGAGGATGAATACGGATTGTGGAATAAAAAACCAAAATGGACAGGATTGCAGGAAAATGAAGAGCATTTGGTTTTGTCCCCCCGGGTAGCCCTTGTTCTGCTTCAGGCGGGGCTTCTTAAAGGAATTGCCTGTAGAAAAAGGTGCAGGGGATTTCTGCATAACGTTTTTGACCAGGTGGGAAATAAGAAAATGAACTGGTGTCGGACACCGGATAATCTGGATGTCCTGGCTGGGGCAGTGGGTCTCAGTGTTCCTGAAGCGGCTGGAAATGGTGGACAAATATGTAACCGGGCGGTTATTGATACCAGGGGCGGGGCGCATCTTTTTTGCGGAAATACAAAAATCGGTATACTCACTCAGTCCGTGATAAAATCTATGAAGAGAATATCAGATGAGTATAGGCTCTATCGGCACAGATCAATGTTTCAGTTACCCTGGATAGAGCTGAAGGGAGGAGCAGAATGGGAATCTCATTGAATATGAGAAAGATGTCATATCTGACAGAGAGTACTACATATCAGGAACTGCTCAGGAAAGGAGAAGGATTCTTCAAGCGGATATGTGAAGACGCGGAAATCGGTTTCACGGACCTTCCTGAGAACCTCGTATATGTGGACCGATGCGACGAAGCCCTGAACAGCCTCCCGGAAGGTGTCGAAACACTTTATGTGCTGGGCATCGGTGGCTCTGCCCTTGGAACTTCCATGCTCATCAGCGCATTGCCGGATAGCTGCAGCCGGAAGGTTGTGGTGGTGGATAACGTAGACAGCGATACGATAGAGGGACTGTTGGGGCAGATGAACCCTGAGAAAAGTGTCTTGAACGTGATTTCCAAGTCAGGATCGACAGTGGAACCTCTGTCCCTGTTCAGTGTCTTTTTTGCACGTCTTGATGAGGTGCTGGGAAGGAAGGAGGCGTTCCGGAGGGTGGTCGTGACAACGGATGTCGAAAAGGGGGCATTGCGGCAGTTAGCGGAAGAAGAAAATCTTATCAATCTGTCAGTTCCGGGAAATGTGGGCGGTCGCTTTTCAGTCCTTACGCCGGTTGGTCTTTTCCCCGCCATGTTTGCGGGAATCGACGTGGTGCCTTTACTCCTTGGTGCGAAGCGTGAAAAAAGGGAAGGAGTGAGCCGGGCAGTGAATGGTGCCGTTGTGGACTATTTATTTCAGGAACAGGCCCGGAACATTAAAGTTCTGTTTCCCTACTGTGATCGATTGAAGACTTTCGGAGACTGGTATCTTCAGCTTTTTGCCGAGAGTCTTGGCAAATTGAAAAACCGACGTGGAATGGTTGTCCGCAGCGGCCAGACCGGTGTGGTGGCCGTGGGTGTCACAGACCAGCATTCTCAGCTTCAATTGTACAAAGACGGTCCTGGAGATAAGTCGTTTTTCTTTTTTACGTTGAAGAATCAACGGGACGTATCTGTTCCGTCGGTGTTTAACCAGTATTCCTCTTTTCAGGTACTTCAAAACAAAACCTTTGCGCAATTGATGGAAGCGGAAGCGGAAGGAACCATGCAATCTCTGGAACGGAACAGCCTTCCGGTTTTTCAGTATGAGCTGGATAATGTGGATAGTGAGACCCTGGGTGCTCTGATTTTCATGTTTGAAATGCAGACTGCCATTACCGGATACATGATGAACATTGATCCTTTTGACCAGCCGGGTGTAGAAGATGGTAAACAGATTGCACGGAAGTTGCTGGAAGGGAAAGGGAAGTAGGGAATAGGTTAAGGTTAAGCCTTTGTGAAATCGGGGAGAATCAGAATACCAAAACACAATAACTCCAGTTCGGGGAGGGAGTGCCTTGCTCAGCCATACGCCCACTCTTCAGTAGCTCTGAATAGGGGTTTCGCCGTGGATGGCTTTCAATGTTCCTTCCACCATGGCCAGGAGTTCATCCTCGCCGGGATAAATGACGATTTCTGCCAGTTTCCCCACCATTTCATCAATCCATCCGGTTAACAGCTTGCTGTGGGCCAGTCCACCTGTGAGAATGATGGCATCCGTATTTCCTGCAAGAACGGCGTGCATGGCGCCGACTTCCTTTGCGACCTGGTAAGCCATTGCCTGGTAAACTTCTCTTGCCTTTTCGTCTCCATTTTCAATCCTGCTTTCAATCTCACGGGCATCATTTGAGCGAAGGTAGGACACGAGACCGCCTTTTCCGGCTGCCTTTCGCTTCATGGTCGCCGGTTCATAGTAACCGGAAAAACACATCTCAATGAGTTTCAATGTGGGTACGCCCCCACTTCGTTCCGGAGAGAAAGGCCCGTCTCCGGCGAGTCCGTTGTTGACATCCACAACACGTCCGTCAACGTGGGCACCAACTGTAATGCCGCCGCCCATGTGAGCGACAATGAGACGGAGAGTTTCATATTTTTTGTCGACGGAGTGTGCGTATCGCTGAGCCACAGCTTTATGATTCAACGCGTGAAAGATTGAAACCCGGGGATTTTCCGGCATTCCGGAGTAACGGGCAAGGGGCTGAAGTTCATCTACTACAACAGGGTTCACAATAAAGGCGGGTTTTTCTCCGGCTTTTTTCCCCAGTTCGTCTGCCAGAATGGCCCCGAGGTTGGAAGCGTGTTCACCGTATTTTGCGGCACGAAGATGGGCACGCATTGTGGTTGTTACAGTGTATACACCACCTGCAATGGGTCTCAGTAGACCGCCGCGACCGCAAAATGCGTCAATGTCCGTCAGTTCAATACCGTTTTCCGAAAGAAAGCCCAGTATGGCTTCCCGGCGGAAGACCAGCTGATCATACACATGCTTGAATTCCGCAAGTTCAGCGTTTGAATGATGGAGGGTTTGAACGTAGCGGGGCTCTTCATCCTCATAGAGGCCCAGCTTGGTGGATGTGGACCCGGGGTTGATAGCCAGTATCTTCAAGGTCATGTGAATTTCTCACGCGTTTACAACAGCGAACACAATGGACAACAGTTTGTTTTCCGGTGAATCCGCCCGGGAAGTTAGCACAATCGGTGCTTTGGCACCGGAAATAAGGGCCGCAGCACGGGCCTTCGCAAAGTAAGTCAGGGACTTGTACAGCGCGTTCCCGGATTGAATTCCTGGACAAATAAGGATGTCCGCGTCACCGGTGACGTCACTTTCAATACCTTTATGTGCAGCGGCCTCAAGCGAAATTGCCCCGTCAAGGGCCAGGGGGCCGTCTGCAATAACATTTCCCAATTGTCCCCGTCTGGCCATGATGGCAAGAAGGGCGGCGTCGGTTGAAGCGGAATTGGAAGCCATCACTTTTTCACTGTGAGAAAGGAAAGCGATTTTAGGTACACCCTCTACAATTTTTTCCATAAATCGGACGGCGTTTTTGGTGATATGGATTTTCTGTTCCAGATCCGGTGCGACATTCATCGCGGCATCGGTCAAAAGAAAGAGTTTGTGATAGGTAGGTACCTCAAACAACGCAACATGCGAAAGAACGGAATTTGTGCGTAAGCCCCATTCTTTATTGAGGATGGCCCGAAGAAAAACATCCGTGGTGACCAGTCCTTTCATAACGATGTCTGATTTTCCATGACTGACCGCAGATACAGCCATTCTTGCGCAATCCTCAGGTGTCTGGCTTTGAATAAGGGTGCAACCGGAGAGTGACAATCCTCTTTCCGATGCCAGTGCTTCGATGCGCTCTCTATCCCCGTACAGTGTCGGTTTAACGATCCCCAGTGACATAGCCTCGGCGATGGCCTCAAGTACCGGCCCGTCCCCGGCCATGGCCACTGCCAGCCGTTTTGGCGGCAAAGCAGAGGCTTGTTGAATCAGTTCATTCAGAGATTTCATAGTTGGCTCCGATTCCAGAGTTTACATTGAGTTTATTTTTTCCAGCACTAAGTTTCGCACCGAACCAATCAAGTTGTCACCCTTGCGGATTAATTCTTCACAATGGGTTTTCATTTCAGAAACAAAATTCTCATCATGGATTCCCGGAAGGTTGATAAGGACGTTCAAAATGGCACCGCGAAGTCCGGCATAAGCGGTTTCCGCACCGACGCCGCCGTCGGTCACCGAGTTCACATTACCTTTTTCAACCACCTGGAGGCAGAGTTCAATGGCTTCCAGGCTATCCTTAGCGGTCTTTAAGGGGACCGCTACTGCCTGCTTTAGTCCGTCCTGCATGGCCGCTTCCCGTTTTTCTTTCTCCACAGGACTCTTTTTCGGCATTTTCAGTGCATTGAAATAGGCATTGAAGGCGTCTGTATCATCATCCACACCCTTCAGGAGGCTGTCCTTAACAGACTGGGCCTTTGTGCCGATTTCTGCCATGTCGCTTTTCACGGACTCGTACTGCTTCTTGGAAAGCGTTAACCCGGCAACCATGGAAGCCAATCCGGCACCCATAGCTGATGAAAGGGCGGAGACTGAACCGCCTCCCGGTGCGGGTGTATCTCTTGATATCTCATGGACAAGATTCATAGCAGTCATGTTTACGAGCTTCCTGTCTGACATGTCCGGGTATCCCAACACTTTTTCATGAATGTGGAAGGGAGAAACATCGTTGAGACCCATGGAATCCACTGCGGTCTGGAGAATATCGTCCATTGGAATTCCAGCCGATTTGCCCTGTTTTTCAAGGTAATAGACTCCGGATTGAAGCAGTGCATCAAAGGGTATCAGGCCCACGATCTCGCTCCCGGTTACAATCATACCGCGCTCAGAAGCCAATTCTCTTGCCGCTTCCAGCACGAGGTGGGGTGGGGTAATTTTGTAATTGGTTAAATTGATGGAAATCTGGACCCGGTGGTATTCGTCTACATACCAGCCTATTGCCTTGCAGTTTTTGAACAGTCCCGGCTTAATGGCTGATTTTCCTACCAGTTTTGTAGTACTCATCCCATGTTCATCAAGGATGGCGGGGAGGTCATAGTCGTGCACACTCTTACAGTGGCTGAAGAGTTCTTCAGGGGTTTCTGTGACAAAATCGCAGGTTCCGCAGAAAAACTCGTTTTCTTTGTGTTTCACGAGGGTTCCATTTGTATAAAAAGGGTGAATATTGCCCACGCGACTTGGGCGGCCTTTTTCCCGCAGCTCAAGCGCAATATCCGTTGCGAATTTCTTTTCTCTTGTGTTGAGAGTAACATTGTAGGCGATCAGGAATTCCCGTACGCCGACAGCAGTAGCACCGGAACGTTCATTGAACCGCGCCGGGCCGAAATCAGGTGCCCATTCCGGGTTCTGAAGTTTCTCAGCCAAACCTTCATATTCGCCTTTTCGAACCGTGGCTAGGTTTCTTCTTTCCGGTTTTGTGGCAGCATATTCATACATATAAATCGGTATGTCGAGTTCTTCACCTACACGCTTCCCCAGCTTCTTTGCAATTTCAACACACTGTTCCATGGTGATATTGGAAACTGGAATAAACGGGCAGACATCCGTAGCACCCATTCGGGGATGAGCGCCGGAATGTTTAGACATATCAATTAGTTCCGATGCTTTCTTAATGGCACGGAAGGCAGCTTCCACTACCGTGTCCGGTTCTCCGACAAAAGTAAACACGGTTCGATTGGTATCCGCGCCAGGGTCCACGTCAAGAAGTTGAACATTGTCAACGGAACGAATCACATCCGCAATCTGATCCAGGATGTTCTGGTCTCTTCCCTCGGAAAAATTAGGTACGCATTCCACAATCTGTTTCATACTGCCTCCATCCGGTCCGAATTCGAATCCAACATACCAGAAGATTAAGAGAAAGTCACGCCCGCAGAAAACGAAATCTTCCGGGATACAGGTGGCTGGTGTAAGACGGGAGCATTAAGGGAGAGAACAAAATGAACAGGGTGGCGGGAAGAGTGTTCCCTCCTGAGAATGTGTCAGAGCTTTCCTGTATTTTCAGCATCCTTCCGGGGCAGTACGGGTGAGATATTGGCCGGAACCGGCATATCCCAGATACTGATTGTTTTTGATTACAGGAGTTCCACGAAGAAAGACGCTTTCCACTTTTCCTGTGATAGAAAAGCCTTCGTAGGTGTTGTAATCCACGTTCATATGTCGGCCCTTGGCCGTAATAGTATGGGATTTATCTGGATCAAAAATGACAATATCCCCATCGCTTCCGCGGAGAATATCCCCTTTTGAGGGATAGGTTCCATAGCGCTTGGCCGGGGCCGTGCAACAGCGGTTCACCCATTGATTAAGAGAGATAAGGTTTTGCTTTACGCCAAAATGATAGAGGAGTTCCAGTCTGTCCTCAATCCCCGGTGCGCCGTTTGGAATTCTGTCAAATCTGTCCCTTCCCAGTGTTTTCTGACTTTCAAAAAAGAATGGACAGTGGTCGGTACCCACAGTATCCAGCGTTCCTTGGGCGAGTCCCTTCCACAGGGCCGTCTGGTCGCGGGTTTTCCGAAGGGGAGGGGAGAGTACCCATTTTGCCGCTTCAAATCCCGGCAAGTCGTATTTGTCATCTGCCAGGATAAGATACTGGGGGCAGGTTTCCGCGAAGAGGTTGACTCCTCTTTTCTTTGCTTCCGCAATGGCCTGGACGGATTCTTCGCAGGTAATATGAACCAGATTCAGATTGCCTCCGGTTTGTTCAGCCAGTCGGATGGCACGTTCCACGGCTTCCACCTCTGCTTCGCGGGGATGTGCGAGGGCATGAAATTGCGGCGATATCTTCCCGTCAGAAAGAAGGCGGTTGGTGGCATCTTCCACCATATCTCCGTTTTCTGCGTGAAGATTAACGAGAAAACCGTATCTGCGGGATAGTTTCATCAATCGAACAAAGGCCTCGTCACTGATCATTAGTCGGTCCTTGTAAGCGAAAAAACACTTGAAACTGCTGACTCCAGCATCAATAAGAGTTGGGAGTTCATTTAAGAATTCCTCCCTGGGGTCCGAAATCGTCATGTGGAAACCGTAATCACAGACCGCCTGATCTTTCGCACGAATCTGCCAGTCATTCAGCGTCTTTAAAAGGGATTCCCCTCTCACTTGATTTGCATAATCGACAATACTGGTTGTCCCGCCGAAAAGTGCCGCCCGCGTTCCGGTGAAGTAGCTGTCACTGGAATGAGTTTCTCCAAGCGGCATATCAATATGGGTATGTCCGTCAATAGCGCCGGGAATCACCAGTTTCCCCGTGGCATCAATCACCTCGGCATCCGGGAATTGTATCCTGATATTTGCTCCCACACTGTGGATCAGCCCGTCTTCGAGATACACATCCCCTCTAAATGAATCTGTACAAGTAACAACTGTTCCGTTTTGAATCAGGAGCTTCATTATATCCTCCGTCTTTTCTTGATGGTACCACGTTTTCAGACAGTGAACACGGGCATTGGCAATGTTGGCAGTGGAAAAATAGGGTGCCTTACAATGAGAAAGGGCAATGCAGGTCTTAAACGTGTGGAAGACACCCCTGGTTTAGAATGAAACCAGTTGGTTTCAATAGGACGATAGGACACCTTAATTATGACGAAATGGTACATGAAACTACAAAGAAAGAACCGTTCCGATTTCTGCATTACGGGCTATTGGGGTATGTTTTGTGAAAAGTATTCGGGGGGACTAATGTCCCCCCAAATGTTAGGAGGGTAACGTAATGATTAATACATGTCGGTTAATACACACCGCACGCTGTCCAGCCTGACTCAACAGCAGCAACCTCGGCACTGCCAGTTCCATAAAGTTGGATAGCCGCATCAACCGTTGCCACTCTTGCCCCCGAAAAATCAGTCGTTGATGTCATATAACCCGTAAGGGCCACGTACCAGATCTGCTCAGCCTTGGAGATTCCGATTCCTGTAACAGACAGTCCGGAAGTCCGGTTGGTTCCGCCATTTGCCAGCAGATAGAAGAAGTTGTTGGCAAGACCGGAAGAATAGTGAACATCGAGCGTGCTGGTATACATAGAGTAGTTATCAATGCTTCTTCCATCAAGAGTGGGGTCATCCATGTACCGAAGGGCATCGCCAGGGGTGGCAGGAGTGTAGATAACTTCTCCAATCCACCAATCCGGTGTGTCCACGGGATTGTCTGCATAGAATTCCACGCAAGTGGCGAAAATGTCGGAATTAGACTCATTCAAACCACCGGATTCACCTGTATAGACAAGATCGGCAGTCGCAGCGCATACGCCATGACTCATTTCGTGGGCGGCAACATCAATTGAAGTCAATGGGCTCAAGACGCTGCCATCCCCATCCCCGTATGTCATACATTTGCAGGAATCAGACCAGAAAGCGTTGTTATAGCTTCGGCCATAGTGCACACGTGAATAAACGCCCGCGCCATCATTGAAAATGCCGTTGCGTCCGTGAACATTCTTATAATATTGATAGGTAAGCATCATTCCCATATGAGCATCGGCAGCAACAGTCGCGTCATCGCCTTCAGAAAAATCACCGAAAATATTGTTGCTCCGGGTGAATAATGTGCCATCTCCACTTTTCTTGTTATTCATATCGGTTGTGTAGCTGTTTCCAGCAATCTTGTCAACGAGGCCATATGTTGCCGCGGAAGAATAGTATTCTGTGTTCAGAGCAATTTCTCCCAGATACAGGGTACGGCCGGTACCCGTTGCCGCTGTTCCCGTCCCCGGCGTGGGAGATGTACTACTGGTAGGTCTCGCTGTGTGCAAATTGTTCCAGGACTTGATAACGGAACCGTCGACTGCATCAATGATATAAATCATAGCCTGGGGGCCATCGAAGATTTCAGAATCAACGAACGCATTTACTT
Organism: uncultured Holophagae bacterium; assembly: GCA_964599895.1. Lineage (GTDB taxonomy): Bacteria > Acidobacteriota > Holophagae > Thermotomaculales > Thermotomaculaceae > UM-FILTER-49-7. The sequence continues at coordinate 2,484 of CAZRHT010000009.1, read as the reverse complement.
CCCAAGCCAGTGCATATGTATCCTCTATAGGATAATAAATCAGCTCACTATTAATGTCTCTTGTCATTTCCGGTTGTTCAAGAACTTCACGACTTAACTTTGTATTGCCATTCAGATCTCTCCGATTAACACCCATCAGGTGAAGGACATATGCTTCAGCCCCCACTCGATCCAGGGATGGACTCAAAACAGCTGCCTTGCTGGCCAATGCCGGTTTCAGGTCATGTTTCAGTCCGCTGGTGACACCCTTTACTTCACTGCTGTAAGGATCAACATGTACAATTGCCTGCTGGCCGAAAACACGAATGCCGTTCCTGTAAAGATCAAAACGGGTATGGACAATACCTGCGCCATCATCAGTTGCGGATCGCTTTATCAGCATATCCTCTGAATTACCGGTCAGTTTGACCTGATTGTGCAGAACATATTGCTGTGCACGAACAGTTGCTGCCTGTCTGACTTCCTTACTGAGGTTAACCCCATCAGCATGGTTGACAGCCGCAAAGCTGGTCGCGGCAAATACAAAGACCATCAGAAAAACCCAAAAATATTTCATACATCCTCCTGGAGAAGTTTATGCTGACATTTTCCGGGTTTCTTGAACAAATGTGAATACAACCATAGGTGGAAATTTGGCATTGGGAGCAATTCTGCAACTCATGAGATTTTCGTTTTAACGTCAGGAATCGGAAAGACAGGAAGCGCTGACGATCCCCTTTCTGTTCTTCTTTTTATATCAATTCAGGAGAAAGTCACAACGAAGTTATAAAGCTTGCTGACAAGGAGCCAACTAATGGATAAATTAGAGATAAGATCCAGAAGTAGTACAATAAGTTTATGCAGCTTTAGACTTCCAAGGTAACCCCAGGCGCATCTTTTCCGGGACTCTCTTAAACAAAGGGAGATCCTTTGGGGCAGAATCTCTATTCCTGCCCGGAAGGAAAGCATAGACCAGGGAAAATGAGTTGGAGTTCTCCTTGACGATGAGAACCCAAGGGAATAGAATCATTTCAAGTCAAGAAACGAGATGTTTTGAGTATGGAAAGAGCCTCAATCATTTTCCCATGTCGGAAAGTAGTGTCTTGGAGGGCTAAAATGGTTCTCAAGGGAGTCCAGAATGGAAACAGGAAGAAAACAAAAAATAATTAAGTCATCCATTGGAACCCTGGTGGCAATATTCCTGTTCTTTTCTCCAGGACTAAGGCTGCCCGTCTTAGACAGCACGACTGACGGTTATTTTCGCGATGCACTAACCAAAGCTGCTGTTACCTATGCGACATGCAGGATTATCAACGCCTCCATTTCTGTTGTAAAAGATTCAAGCCTCAACCTGGAACCGGCAGGCATAGGAGTGACATTGGCGGCAGGTCAGGCTCTGGACCCGATTGATGACATGACTGAACGAGTCTCTGATGTGGTTGTTACGGCAATAACGTCATTGGGGGTCCAGAAACTGGCCTACGAGATTGGAGTATCACTTGCTCCACCAGTACTTGCCATATTTCTCCTTATCCTTTCTATCCTGATCTGGTTCGAAAACGAAAAACTGGCCATACTTCAAAAAACCATAACCAGGTTCATTTTGTTGCTTCTAATCGCGAGGTTTGCCCTTCCGATATCGGCGCTTACCAATAACTACATTCAGAAAAACTTTTTCGAAGGCCAGATCACGAGTGCATATAAGGAACTGGCGGTCGGGTCTGCGGCACTTGACAAATTGACGGAATTTTCACTTCCTGAAGCAGATGGTTTGCTGGGAAGCTTTAAGAACAATGCGGCTTTTATTCAGCGAAAATCAATAGAATTCAAGAACGCTGTTATTGCTACCGTACAAAATGCGGGCAACATAATTGAAAACCTTCTGAAAATAGTATTTCTGTATGTTGGAATTATTCTGATTCAAGTTATTGCTCTGCCGATACTGGTATTCTGGTTGCTTGTCAAGCTCGCGAACAACTTGTTTGATACGAACGTTCCGATAATTATCAGTTCCAGGGAGCGGAACAATGATTTGTGATATGAAAGCCTTGTATTGGCAAATGATGAAAAGTAGAGGTAGTATCGCAGGCTTTCTGCTTGATAATGTTCTTGATGTGACAACATGTCATCTTTTTAGAATGAGTTGCCAATGACCTCCCGCGATAATAAATGGAAATGGCTGACAACTCTATTCCCCTCGTCTCGGAAGGTTTCCCGGAATCCGGTGGCGAAAACAATAGAACTCGATCCCCTTGCGACAGACTATGTGCGGGTTTTGAGTGGATATCCTGAGACTGTTTCGATGCGGTCCGGATTCGTTTACCTGCTTCCATCAATGGAAGTAGGTAAACACAGTACAGGCAACAACGAGGAGGCTTTAGTTGTCTTTTCGGGAACAGGGGAATTGAGATTGCCCGGCGGAGTACACCTGAAACTCAAGCCTTATCTTGTCGCATACTGCCCGCCAGATACGGAACACAATGTTGTAAATACCGGCACCGAACC